>NZ_BJXB01000001.1:300000-511064 GCF_007990775.1 Deinococcus cellulosilyticus NBRC 106333 = KACC 11606
AGAATGGCCCTTCCCCCGTACTGGAGGTTGCGCAAAGACGGGACTTTGCTCAGGTCTGGTTGCCAGCGGTACAGCAAGATTCCCAGGGCAATGGCGCCCAGCAGCAGCAATAAAAGCATCCATCGAAAAATCAAAGCCAAAACGCGCATAACGCCAGTTTAAAAAGCCTTTTTGAGATGCGTCCCCTGAAGAGCCATCAAAAACCCTGAGACATTCTTGAGAAAAGACACATGTACAGGCAGACTTCTGCTGCTTGTGAAGCCTCCCTTGCCTGACTTTCCACACTCTGTACCATCTCCTCCTGCCTGCCGGGTTCTGTTTTGCCACCATGAACTGCAACAGGAGGACAAAGTGAAACGCAAACCCTTAAACGAACAGGTCATGGTCATCACCGGAGCATCCAGCGGCATTGGACTTGCCACAGCACAACAGGCTGCAAAAGCAGGTGCAAAGGTCGTTCTTGCAGCAAGAAATGGTCAGGTTCTCGAAAAGATCGTTCAGGACATCCAGCAGGCAGGTGGAGAGGCCACTTTCGTGGTTGCAGATGTCTCCCGCCGGGAAGATGTTGAAAAGATTGCACAGCACGCCACCGAGCAGTACGGTGGGTTCGACACCTGGGTGAACAATGCAGGCGTGGGCCTGTGGGGCAAAATCGAGGACATCCCCGAAGAGGACGCAAGACGCCTGCTGGATGCAGATTTCTGGGGCATGGTGCACGGGTCTCTGGTGGCCCTGCCCACACTGAAAGAAAGAGGAGGGGCCCTGATCAACCTGGGCAGTGTGGAATCCGATGTGGCCTTTCCCCTGCAGGCGTTTTACGGGGCCAGCAAGCATGCCATCAAAGCCTTCACACGCTCCCTGAGGATGGAACTCATGCATGACCGGGCACCCGTCTCGGTGACCCTGATCAAACCCTCAGCCATTGCCAGTCCCTTCTTTCAGAAAGCCCGGTATTACACGGGGCTGCAACCCTGGGCTTCCCCTCCCCATTACAGTCCGAAGGAAGTGGCCCATGCCATTTTGACCACTGCCACACGCCCCCACGCAGAAATTCATGTGGGCATGGCTGCCTCTGCGCTGGCAACTTTCGGCATGCTGGCCCCCGGAGTGACCGAATGGATGTTCGCAAAGTGGGTCATTTACAGCGAGTTGCGCCGAAACCCGGGGCAGCCCAGGGCCGGCAACCTGTTTGAAACAGCCTCCGAGGGTGTGGTGGAAGCAGAACAACACCCCGTGCGAACCAGTTATTACACCCGTCTGCGTCTGGTGCCTGGTGCCAAACTGGGGATGATCCTGATTCTGGGCGTGTTGCTGGGGATGGTGGTGGGGAGGAAGAGGTAAAACCCCCTCCAGACCATCCAGAGGGGGGATGTCTTCCTTTCAAATCTCAGGGTTGTGCGTCAAACCACCTGTTCTGGGCCACATCAAACCAGCCTTCTTTGTTGCGGGTCAGGTCAGCGGTTTTCTGGGTGGTGTTGTTTCCGTTCACGAAGAGCAGGTTGGCGGCACTGGCTTTGCTGAAGGTGTACCTGTACCACCCGTTGCCTTCACTGGTCATGGTGACGCCGGGCCAGACGCTGTTGGCAATGGCAGGGGAGGCGGTCACATTCCAGAAGTGGATGTTCACTTTGGTCCAGGTGGAGGGGGGCTTCACGTGCACGGTCAGGTCATCGCTGGGTTTGCTGTCGGACCAGGTGCCTGTGTTGCCGTCGTACCAGCCTTCTTTGTTGCGGGTCAGGTCGGGGGTTTTCACTGTGGTGTTGTTGCCGTCCACAAAGAGCAGGCTTGCAGAGGTGCCTCCGGTGAAGGTGTATTTGTACCAGTCCCCAGTTTCCAGGGTCATGTTCACACCAGGCCAGGTGCTGTTGGCAATGGCAGGGCTTGCGGCCACATTCCAGAAGTGCACGTTGGCTTTGCCCCAGGTTGCAGGTTTCTTGAAGTGCACGGTGAGGCCTGTGGACACACCAGGGGTGGTCCGCACGGTCAGTCCAGTGCTCTGGGAGGTGCCGTTGACAGCCACAATCTGGTAGTCGTAGGTGGTGCCATTGACTGCTGTGGTGTCATTGAAGCCCAGGACTGTGCTGGCAAGGGTGGTGAGGGGTGTGGTGGGATAGGTGGTCTGGCTGGACGTTTTTCTGAAGATTCTGTACCCCGTCACGCACTCTGGGCTTGCGGTCCAATTCAGGGTGACCTGAGCGTTGCCTGCAGTGGCAGTGAAGGACCCAGGATTTGCAGTGGCAGGCTGGGTGTCACTCCAGGTGCCTGTGTTGCCGTCGTACCAGCCGGATTTGTTGCGGATGAGATCGGGGGTCTTCTGGGTGGTGTTGGCACTGTTCACGAACAGCAGGTTCACATTGCTGGCAGCTGTGAAGGTGTACTGGTACCAGCTGGCACAGTACAGGTTCATGGGTTTGCCGGGCCACACGCTGTCTGCAATGGCAGGGGAGGCAGTCACGTTCCAGAAGTGCACGTTGGGGGTGTTCCATGCAGCAGGCTTCTTGAAGTACACGTTGATGCCTGCGGGAACGGCAGGGGTGACGGTGGTGTCTACAGGTTTGTCTCCCCCTGAGCCCCTGGCCGTCAGGCGGAAGGTGTAATTGAGCCCGTTGGTGAGGCCGGACACGGTGTAACTGCTGCTGGTTTTGCTCAGGGTGATGGGTGTGCCAAAACTGGTGGCAGACGTCTGTTTGTATTGCAGGGTCAGTCCGGTCAGGTGGCAGTCGTTGATCTGGTCCCAGCTCAGGAGTGCGCTCTTGTCTGCAGCAGAACCTTTGAAGTTGGTTGGGGTGGGTGTGAAGGCCACAGCTGTGCAGTTGGAGCCTCCAGAAGTCACCGCCAGCACGCTGCGAGCGGGAATGCTGCCGATCAGTCTGCCCTGGGCGTTCAGACTCAGGTTGTTGCTCTTTCCAGTGATTTCGGTGAGGGTGCTGCCTGCAGTGAGCGCAGTTCCAACAGGCACTCCTCCCAGACCTGCGAGGTCAATGGTCTGATCGCTGCCGTTGACCAGCACCACCACCGAGGGTTGCCCAGACAGGTTGCGGGAGAAGGCCAGCAGGTTGGTGCCGCCGTTGGGCTTCCACAGTTCGCTGTAGTTGCCACCCGTGAGGGCTTTGTAATCTTTGCGGGCTTTATTGAGGGCCGTCAGGCGGGCAGCGAGTGGGGAAGAGGAGACCGCTGAGAAATTCATGTCTTCCCGATTGGTCTGGCCCGCTGGGTTGTTGTAGGGGTCCCCTTTGCCTTGCATGTAAATCTCGGTGCCATAGTAGATGCTCGGTGTCCCACGCAGCATGTACATCAAACTGGTGGCAGCATCCAGACGTTCGCGCATTTCGTTTTCTGGAACACCCACTTCAATGCCCTCGCTCATGAAGCGACGCTTGTCGTGGTTGTCCAGGAAGGTGGTGAGGCGGGCAGCATCGGGGTACTTGCTGTCCTGGGCGAGCACACCTGAAACGCTGTCCAGCGATCCACGTTTACCCAGAGAGTTCACCATGGCCTGTTGCAGGGCAAAATCGAACACCGAGGGGCTTCCCAGCCTCATGTATTTTGCAAGGTTGTCCGGGCTGTAATCGAAGACCTCGCCCACCGTCCAGACTTTGCTGGCATCTGCGGGACCCCCACTGGCAAAGTACTGGGGCCAGTAATCGTCATAGACGTGTTTCATGGTGTCCATGCGGATGGCATCAATTCCGGTCTGGTCCACCCAGAAGCGGGTGGAGTTGTTGAGGTAATCGCGCACTTCGCTGTTCTGCTGGTTGAAGTCAGGCAGTCCAGCCAGAGGGCAGGTGATGTCGTTCCAGGTGCTGCACGTGCCACTGTGGAACCAGTGGGGTTTCTGAAATTTCATCTGGGCTTCGTAACCTGCGTGGTTGACCACCATGTCCTGAATCACGTACAGGCCTTTTGCGTGGGCAGCCGTCACCAGATCTTTCAGGTCCTGCAAACTTCCCATGTGAGGGTCCACGTTGAAGAAGTCTTCGGCCCAGTATCCAGCGTATCCAGCGTGCCATTTTCCTGCATTGGGACCGTCTTTTGCCATGACTGGGGGAACCTGCAAGTAGACTGGAGTGAGCCAGATTGCGGTGAAGCCCATCTGGTTGAAGAACCCGGACTCTATTTTCTGTTTCAGTCCTGCGAGGTCTCCACCGTGCCAGCCCATGGGGTTGGAGAGGTCTTTTGCATCGCCGGGTTTGCTGTTGCTGCCATTGTCGTTGCTGGTGTTTCCGTTGAAGAAGCGGTCGGTCAGCACAAAGTAGATGCTCTGTTCTTTCCAGTTGGGCATGGGAAGGGCCTGTCTGGAAACGGTGTCACTGATGGGGTTCTGGTTGGAGGTCGAAACAGGTGTGGAAGTCTGGGTGTTGCAGCCCGCAAGCAGACTGCATGTGAGCAGTGCTGCGGCCACGGTGTGCCGGGTCTGAATTTTCATGTGGCCTCATTGTGAGGAGAGGGTCAGGAAACTGCAAGGACCCCATGGAAGCAATTCCATACAACTCATCTTTCTCACTCAATTGATGGAATTTCATTGTGAAAGATATTTTCCTTTTGTTTGTTTTCAGTCGTCTTTGAGGTTATAGGTGGCACAAAAGGAAAGAAATGAAAAAAAAGCATCTTCCACAAAGCATTTGGCTTCAACTCAAAAAGTTCCGGTTTGTTCTGTAGAAGCATGAAGACCTTTCCACTGGAAAGCCCTGATGCAACGGGTCAGGCCAGGGACCGACCTGTCTGGTGCAGCTCTTCTTTCAGAACACGAACAGCTTTTGGACCCATGCCATGCAGGGCCAGCAAGTCTTTCTCTTTCCAGCGGGTCAGGTGATCCAGCTCGGTGATGCCTGTATGAAGCAGGGCGCGTCGGGCAGGGGCAGAGAGGCCTTTGATGCGGTCCCAGGGACTGGATGTGGGTTCAGCAGACATCTTTTCTCCTTCAGCATGCACATGGTGTAGCGGACAGGGGCTCAGGCCATGGGTTTGCTCCAGCACGTCTTCAGCCATCGGCTGTCAGGGGCCCGTGCCAAAACAAGGATGTGCTTTCACTTCAGCCAGAAAAACGGAAGGTTTGCCTCCATTCTATCTCAAGCCTCCGGGCGACCTGCTGCAAAAGCACCATGGAATTTTTGCTGAGAGCTGAGGGCTGACGGCTTGCTACAGGGACAACGACCCATCAGCGACTTTGCACTGAACCTGTTGCCCCAAAGCCATTTTTTCTGGCATAAATTGCGCTTCACACCAGTATGTAAGTTTTCAAGAAGGCTTTCCCAGATACACTCAGGTGAAATGCCGCCCGTGTTGCCCAGCCCTCCCAGTTCTGTTTTTGTGCAGCGTTTCAAGAAACCGCTGTACCAGACCGTGACGCTTTTTGCGTTCCTGGTGTGCCTGCTGGGTGCTTTTTTTTCAAGGTCCCATCCGCAGGTGTATGGCTGGATGGCGGTGCTGTTTCTGGGTTCCAACCTGTACCTGACCTTCAGCAAGGAGCCCAACATCCGTCTTGCTGAGCGCCTGAACCTTCTCCTGGGAACATTGCTGTGCTGGTACCAGATTTACACCGCTTCCTTTCTGAACCCTGTGGGTCTGGAAGGGTTTTTTGTGATGTTTGCCATGACTTCGCTTTCGGTGGTGGCTTTCTCTTACCACCGTGCTTTGCAGGTGATTGCAGTGCAGGCTGGGGTGGGCATTCTGGCCCCCTGGGTGACAGATCTTTTTTTCAATGTGCTGACCGGCAGGGAGTGGCTTTACATCTTCAGCATGGAGGCCATTGTGCTGGCCTGTGTGGTTTTGCAGACCGCTGTGGCATGGTTCAAGGCCCAGTTTGATCAGGAGGAGGCCCGTCGCCTGATGCTGCAGGAGCAGGCCTCCACTGACCCCCTGACGGGTGCCCGCAACCGACGGGCCATGCTGGAGCAGTTGCAGGCCGCACAGTTTGAGGAGAGCTGCCTGGTTCTGCTGGACATTGATCATTTCAAGCGCATCAACGATCAGCATGGGCACAACACTGGAGACGATGTGCTCCGCGAAATGGCTGTGCTGTTGCAGGCCCATGTACAAGATCCCCACCAGGTTTCCAGATGGGGCGGAGAGGAGTTTCTGGTGCTGTTGCCCCAGACCCCGGTGTCAGACGGCCTGCGGATTGCAGAGCAGATCAGACTGGATCTGGAGCGGCATGACTTTCCAGGGGTGCGTCAGGTCACTGCCAGTCTGGGGGTCGCTGCTGCGCAACCTGCAGAGCCTGTGCGTGCCTGGATTCACCGGGCAGATCAGGCCCTGTATCAGGCAAAAAGAGGAGGCCGCAACCAGGTGAAACTGGCCGGCGAGACCTCAGAGCTGATGGTTTCTGGATTGCAGGTTTAAGAAACAGGTGTGTCAATTCATCAGCTGGTAGGTCTCTGCCAGCGATTCCACACACATGCCCACCAGAAAGGGATTTCCGCGCACTTCCTCAATGCTGAGGGTGTCCAGGACCTCACGGATTTTGCGAATGCAGGCCCGGCGAAAACGAAAAGGGGTGTTCACCTGAAGGGGAGAGGGTGGGGGCAGGGCAGCGTCTCCACTGATCTGGCTGAGCATCCGGTGGGCGGCTGCCACCTGTTCCTGCACTTTAAGGTGGTGGTTCATGTCCCAGCCGTTTTGCAGGCCGTTCAGGGCAGTTTCCAGGCGGTGGATGGCCTGCTCGATGTGTTGTTGGGTGCTGTTCACGGGTTCTCTGGAAGTGGTCATGGTGTGGCCCATCCTTTTTGAGAGGGGCAATCGAAATGATGGCGTTGTTTTTATTTAAGCATACATTCAGTTTAAATTCACGAATTTCTTAAAAATCAAACCGGGTTAAAATTTAACATTTGCATTACATTTTGAAAACATCTGTGGTTTTCCATGATCCGCTGCATCCCCAGAATGAAAAAGAAAGCCCGCAGGCTTTCTGGAGGTCCACAAGGCTCAGGAAGGTTGAACCGAAGAACATGCCCCCCCTGGGTCGATCTGGGAAATCATCGAGAGGGCTTCCTGCAAACAGCGTTCCCGTAAAGAGAGGGGTTCGAGCACCTGCACTTTGGAGCCCCAGGACAGCACCCAGGGCAGAATTTCTCTGGGAAAACCCTCGCTGTCCGTGCCGACCCGGATGGTGGCGATGCTGGACCCATCTGCAAACTCATGGGTGAGGGTCAGGTTGGGATGCCCTCCTTCCTGCAGGCGTCTGGTCGCTTCCGCGTCAAATCGCAATTTGACCTGGACGGGGGTTCCGCTGTGTGCTCCAATGACCCCCCAGGCACCAGAGAGGTATTCGCGCGGGTCAAAAGAGTCCGGGATGGTGTAGGTGGTGGGCTGCACCGTGGCATTCTGCATCCTGGAAAGCTTGAACGTGCGGACCTTCTGGTGGTATTTGCGTTCGTAACCAATCACGTAGGTGGCGAGGTTGGAACGGCTGACCTCCACAAAATACACTTCAAGTTCGTATTTCTGACGTCCAGGCCCTGAAGGGCTGTGATAATCAAACTGCACCACCCGGCCATGGAACCAGGCTCTGGCGATGGTTTCCAGGGTGCGCCCTTCATCAGGGACTGGGCTGGTGCGCTGTTTGAGGTTAAGTGTGCTGCGGTACAGGGTGCTTCTGACAGGCTCACTGAGTTTGGAGGCCAGTTTCTCCAGCACCCGCAGGTAGTGGTGGTTGGGCGAGGTGGCGTGATGGTAAAGCATCCGCACGGCATTGTGGGTGATGAGTGCCTCCACCTCATTGAGTTGTTCAGCGTTGCTGGGCAGGGAGTAGGTGTAGATTCCGGAAATGTTCTTGCCCTGCCTGAGTCCGATCTGCAGGTCCTGAAGGTCACGCAGACAACGCTGCACGCTTCTCTGGGAGATGTTGAGACGCTGGGACAGTTCCTTTGAAGTGCAGGGCCGATCTCTGAGCATCTCGATGATTTCGTAGAGTTTGCGGGCCTTTTTGTGGTGTGCGTTGTCACTGTCGAACATGAGTGAGCCTCCTGCAGACAGGGTAGGCAGGAGGCGTCACCACTTGGTCGATAATTTGATGAAGTGTCCATTGAACTCAATTAACTTGAGTTCAGACCACTCAAGAGTGTGCTTGCTGTGATCTGCAAGCAGCCTACATGGAAAAACCCCCAGGGGCCATTGGGGGTTTTCCTGTAGAAGTGTCGCGTCTGCCTGAACCTCAGCCTCCGGAAGTGATCTTGGGTGGGTCTCCTTCGGCATGGGCCACCGGAGCCACCGTGGCAACAGTCAGCAGGGAAAGCAGACAAATCAGGCTGACTTTGCGAAGAGAGAGGGCTTTGAAGTGCATTGCGGTTTTGGGGGTATGCATGTTCTTTTGCATGCCCACATGTTTGAATTTGAGTGCGACAAATCACGTCGTTTGGAAATAATGAAATCGTCAACTCTTAAATGTCTTGACTGAGTTATATGTTATTTCAGAACTATAAATGAAAGTATTGAATTCGTTCACTGTGCATTTTTATTACAAAGCTTTCGCGACGCTTGTTGACGCAGCAGGAGAATACAGTGGGAGTTTTCCTGCCATCTGGGAGGCAATCCTGATGGATCTTCCCAGAGAAGTTTGCCAATCCTGAAGATTTTTTACGGAACAGAACTGCAGATTTGCAGAGTGACCTGCCCTGACGGATCATCACAACGGGGTGGACAGCGGATGGCTGAACACATGGCATCTGATGTTCATGGCATCTGCTGGAATGTGTCAGGAGCCCTGGCATTGACGGATGAGGTGCAGAATGCAGAGGGTTCCCTGTAAACTGTTCATCATCTGATTTCTATTCCAGTGGAGGAGGCCTTGGAGCATGAAAGCGAAAAAGTTTGTATCAAAACGAAAAAATAAAATTCTGTGGGTGATCCTGGGGCTCGCTCTTGTGGTGTTTTTGATCCCGCCTGCCAGCATTTTGCGCACCATCATCTACCTGCCTGAGGCCAGCTTTCCCTACAGGCAGCAACACATTGGGTCGAATCATAGTTACCATTTTAAAAATCCTTTGATTTCCAAGACTTTGATTATTCTACAGAAGCGCAGTATGAACAATTGGCAGCTGATTGTGTTGAATCCGGAATTCAGTCCCAAAGCCCTGGGGTGCTTCTCAGATGGATGGTGCAACAGTCTGGTGGGACGTGTTCTGGTGCGGACCTCACCGGACAAGACAGGCCTGAGTCTTGATGGTCCTGCATCTTCCTGGAATCCCGAAAAATGAGGCCTGTCTCCAGGATTTGACGTCCTCTTGGCACCCAGTGTGCTCCCTGGAGGTGCTTTCCCTGGTTGAATTGCAGACCCGGAAGCAAAACACCCTGAACTCAGGGGTTCAGGGTGTTGAACACTTCAGAGGATGGTCGGGTTTCAGGGAAGGAGCACCAGTTTTCCCCTCACATGTCCTTTCTCCATGACCCGGTGTGCTTTTGCAGCATCTTTCAGGGGGAAAGCCTCCTGAATGTGGACTTTCAACTGGCCCTTCTCGTAAAACTGCACCAGTTGCTCCAGACGTTCCAGGGAACGTTCCGATCCCACCCAGGCAATGCCAAGTTGTCTTGCCAGCGGATGAAAGGCCAGTGTTCGGATGCGTTCGGGGTTCTTTGTCACCTTCAAGGAAACCCTCAGTGCCTCTTCGTTGCCGACAGCAACAAGTGAAGCTGTCACCCCCTGTGGGGCGAGTTCCAGCACCCTTTCCGCCAGACCTTCTCCGTGGCTCACGGGTTCTGTCCCCAGGCTTTGCAGGTATGCGTGGTTGCCAGGACTTGCTGTGCCAATCACCCTGGCCCCTCTGGCTTTTGCCAGTTGCACTGCAAAACTTCCCACCCCTCCTGCAGCGGCATGGACCAAGAGCACATCTTCTGGCCCCACCTGCAAAGCGTCCAGGGCGGTGAGGGCGGTCTGACCAGAAGCGGTCAGGGCTCCTGCCTCTTCCCAGGGCATCTGGGGGGGTTTGTGGGTGAGGGTGGCTTCTGAAACCAGCACATGCTCGGCGTAGGCGGCAAGAACCACCCATCCCAGCACAGCATCTCCAGACTTGAATCGGGTGACCTCATCTCCAATTTTTTCGACTGTGCCAGCAAACTCGTTGCCGATCTTCTGGGGAAATGAGGCTGGATAACGTTCGGCCATCAGGCCCTTGCGAAACTGCACGTCAAAAGGTTGCACCCCTGCCGCCCTGATCCTCACCAGAACCTGATTCGCAGAGGGTTCTGGAACAGGAAATGTGTGCAATTGAAGGACATCTGGGTCTCCGTACACATGGAACACAATGGCATGGCTGGTCATGGTGGCTCCTTCTGGGCTCAAACCCGTTGGTTGACCCCAGTATCATTCAATCAATTGATTGAAAAACAGGACTGCCCTTACAATGAAGGGGTGAGAAGGCGAAATGCGAAAAAAGAAGAGGTGGCCCCTCTTCCTGAACAGCCAGAAACCACGGGAAGCACCCAGGAAGATGCCCGCGAAAGGCTCTTGCAGGCCGCCCTCCAGGAATTTGGTGCGAAAGGGTATGCAGGTGCCCGCACCGCCCGGATTGCTGCTGTTGCAAAGGTCAACCCGCAACTGATCTCTTATTACTTTGGTGGAAAGCGTGGCCTTCTCGCAGCCCTCAGAACCCGCTGGATGGACACCGAGGAAACCCTGGTCCCACCTGCCTCTGGCTACAGAGCAGCCCTGGAGAAATATTTCGAGCTGACCCTGCAGCATCCCCACTGGGCCAGACTGGTGCTCTGGCAGTCTCTTGATGATGAGTTCACTGATCCGGACAGTCCAGAAGACCACCTGCAGAACCTGCGAAGCCATTACGAGCACGCCATCAGCAGAACCATCCAGAGGCAGCAGAATGGAGAGATCACCTCAGAGGTGGCCCCTGAGTTTGTGCAACTGCTGTCCCATGCGCTGGCTTTTGCTCCGGTGGCCCTGCCCCGAATTGTGGAGGGCATTCTGGGGCACACCCCAACTCCAGAGGAATACCAGAAATGGTGCATCGATCAACTGATGAAACTGCTCTCCGGGTCAGAACAAGCCTGATTTTTGTTCACTGAAAAAAGCAAGGTAGGATGGTCCAACCATGAAACTCTTGAGATTTGGCGAAGCAGGACAGGAAAAACCCGGCCTTCATGACGGACAGGTCATTCGTGACCTCAGTGCGGTGATTTCGGATGTACACCCCGCGACACTGGGCGATTCTGCCCTGCAGAAATTGCGTGACCTGGACCCTTCCAGCCTTCCCGAAGTGCCAGGAAACCCCAGAATCGGTCCCTGTGTGGCTGGAGTGGGCAAGTTCATCTGCATCGGGCTGAATTACAAGGACCATGCGGATGAAACGGGCGCAGCTTATCCAAAAGAACCCATCATCTTCATGAAGGCGACCAGTGCCATTCAGGGGCCCCATGACACCCTGCTGATTCCCAGAAACAGCAGGAAGACCGACTGGGAAGTTGAACTGGGCGTGGTGATTGGCACGGCAGGCAAATACATCCCTGTCGAAGAGGCCCTGAACCATGTGGCAGGATACTGCACCGTCAACGATGTCTCAGAAAGAGAATTCCAGATGGAACGCGGAGGCACCTGGGACAAGGGCAAGGGCTGCGACACCTTTGGTCCCATCGGGCCTTATCTGGTGACCCGCGATGAAGTGCCTGACCCCCAGAACCTGAAGTTGTGGCTGGAAGTGGACGGTCACCGCTACCAGGAGGGCACCACTGCCAACATGATCTTCACTGTGGCCGAACTGGTCAGTTACGTGAGCCAGTTCATGTCCCTCCAGCCCGGAGACATCATCAGCACCGGAACCCCTGCTGGAGTGGGGCTGGGACAGAAACCAGAGCCTGTCTACCTGAAAGAAGGTCAGACCCTCCGGCTTGCTGTGGAAGGCCTCGGAGAGCAGGTCCAGAAGGTGGCCCAGGATGCCTGACTGGGTCGGACACGGACTGACCATGCCGCTGTGCCATGTGTTCTGGATCTGGCGTGACGGTCAGTCGGCCCCCAGGTCCTGCTGGGTTTCCAGCACCCACTCTGAGTACACCCCTTCCAGAAACCCCCGGATGGGTCGTTTTTCCGTTCGGGCCTGTGCAATGTCGTAATCCCAGTTTGCATTCGGGTCCAGCACGAAAGCGCCCCCGGGGGCCAGGATGCTCTCTTCCCATCCCAGCAGGAAACGCAGGCGTTTGACATGGTTCCAGAGGGCCTGCCCGGCTTTGCGGCGGGTGGTGGGTTCATCACGGAAGAGGGCATCCTGCAGGCTGTCCAGGGTGTCCTGTCCTCCTTTTTCAAGAAGGCGAACCAGAAGCTCTGCAGGTTTGCTGGAAGGCTTGAGGGGGATCGGGCGACCATTCACCCGTACCCTCAGCACGCCCTCTGCCTGAACCTGCACGGTGTAAGCTTCACGAATGGGGAAGACAGGAACAGCAGGAAAACCTCTGGCCTCTGCGAACTGAAACAGCCCCTCAAAACACCTGCGGTCCTCCCGGAGGTGCCACTGGCTGAAGTCGATTCTGGACAGGCAGACCTGTGCTTTTTCAGGTTCTCCTCTCAGTCGGTGCAGTTCTGCAAAGACCAGCAGGGCCACCTGGGCAGAGCGCAAACCTGTGTTCAGGTCGATCCGGGCTGCTGCCCCTTCTGCTCCATTCCAATCCTGCAGTCTCAGGTGGGCAATGGCCATGTCTGCATGCAGCCAGCAGGATTCCTGCACCAGATGGGCTTCTTTCAGGTAAGCCAGCCCTTCAAAGGACTGCCCGGCCTGAATCAGGGTGCGTCCGATTCCCCACAGGGCCTGCTCTCTGTCCTCGTCTTCAATGGCGGCTTTCAGGGCCTGGCGGTAACAGCTGAGGGCACGGTTGAGTTCTCCCAGGACGCGCCGGGCAGATCCGAGTCCGCGCAGTGCGGAGGCCAGAAAGTCTTTTGCTTCCTGTCTGTGTCGAAGCTGTTCCAGCTCCAGAAAATGCCGCTCTGCTTCCTCGGTGTGCAGGCCCATGGAGGTGATTCCCAGGTTGTAGCGCAACCATGCATGATAGTGCGCGTCATGCCTGAGGTAGGGCAGGGCTTCAGACCACAGGGTACGGGCCTGCTCGACGTTCTTGACCCTGCTGTGGTGGCTTCCCTGCTCCATGATGCAGATGCCCAGAGAAGGTCCAGTCAGGTGCTGTCTGGCCTGCATGAAAAAAGGTTCCCACCCTTCATGCCCCAGCATGGAGAGGGCCTCTCCAGTGACCCTCAGCCGCATCCCTTCAAACCATCCTGACACCTGACCTTTAAGGGTCTGCGTCAGGTGCAAGGCTTTTTCGATGTTTTCAGGTTTCTGGTTGTACAGCAGGGCCCACGCCTCAATGGCCCGCAGTGCAGGTGAGGGCTGCGCATGTTCAGAAAACCGCTGCAGAAACCCCAGATACTCGCTCTGTTTTCTGGCCCTGCACAGCACAAAAGCGTACTGCTCAGCAATGGGCAGCGCATACAACATGTTTTTGGGCAGCTTCTGGAACACCGCCTCATTGAGCAGGGCAAACTCACTTTGCTTCTGGGCTGTGTCCAGCAGGATTTGCAGGGTCTGGGAAGACAGCTCAGGCTGCAGGGCCTCCCAGAGCATCTGTGCGCTGTTCAGGGTGGTGGTGAGGGCATCGGGATGGAGCGAACGCGACATCTGTTGTCATTGTAGCCATTGTCTGCCTGGTCAGACCAAAAGCGGGAGGTTCTCTGGGAACGGGAGCCTCCCGTGTGAAAGCCTTTCAGACCGGTGTGATGCCCAGATGCCTGTCCAGGACTTGAGTGTACTGGTTCTTGTTGCGGGCACCCACCATGACCTCTACAGGCTCACCGTCTTTGAAGAGGATCACGGTGGGGAGGTTCATGACCCTGTATTTGAGGGCCGTTTGCTGGTTGTGGTCCACATTCAGCTTGGTGGTCCTGATCTGGTCGTCATAACTTTCCGCAAGTTGCTCAATCAGGGGCCCAATGAAGCGGCAGGGGGGGCACCAGGGGGCCCAGAAATCCACCAGGGTGTAGCCGGTCTGGATGTGGCTTGCAAAGTTTTCATCGGTCAGCTCAATTGCTTTTCCCATGCCCGCAGTGTACGCCTGAGGCTTTGGATTTTCAAGATGAGGTATAGATCAAAAAACAAAGTCATATATCTTGTATCTAAATGCGAAACCCGTCTGCCTTGCAAGAGACAGCAGATCAACCTCCAGGGACATCCATCAGGACAGATGGAGGAGCCCAGGGCAAACAGCTTACCCCCCTTCATCCGCCAGAAACCCCATGTGGAAGAGGGCAAGGTCGGACTAAAATTCAGCTGAAACCGGAGGCCCTCATGCTGAATGTGTTTGAAGTGGCAGATGTGCTTGTGCAGCACATCCGCCAGACCTGTGCTGAAGACATCGCTCTGGTGGCATACTATGGCTCTTACGCCCAGGGAACGGCCACCCTGAGGTCGGATCTGGACTTTTTTTTCATCCCTGCAACCGAGAAGGGATACCGGCAGTCATTCCAGTTTGTTGTGGAGGACATTGCTTTCGATTTCTGGCCCATTTCCTGGGAACGCGCAGACAAAATGGCCCGTTTTGAGGAGGGCTTCACCACCCTGATTGCCGACAGCGTGGTGATTCACGTGCGTTCAGAGCACGATCACCAGCGTTTTCTGAAATTGCGGGAGCAGATTGCAGAACGTCAACAGCCAGACAGTGGACATCCCTTTGAGGCACTGGCCCGGCAACACATCAAACAGGTTTTTGAGCCCCTGTACCAGCTCAGGCAGCAGGCTGAAAAGGAGAATCTGGCTGGCTGTGTTGATGCTGCCGCTCAAATTCTGTCTGTGGTTTTGCAGACCCTGGCCCTCCTGAACCGCACGTATTTTCGCAGAGGATGGGGAAAAAACCTGGATCAGGTGCGTGCATTTGTCCAGAAACCCGGGGATCTGGAGGTGCAAATCACGCGGATCATGGAAGCCACCCAGCCTCAGGAGGTTCAGGAACACTGTGAGGGACTGGTGCAGGACACGCTTGACCTCCTCATCAGGGCACATCCTGCAAAGCAGAAAGGGTGCCCTGACCCCTCCCGGGTCACTGGATGGTTTGAAGAAGCCTGTGGTGTGCTGGACAAGTTGCTGACCGCCTGTGAAATGGGAGACCACCAGACCCTCTTTTTTTACCTTGCGCACATCCAGCAAGAAACCTTCCAGATGCTGGGTGCATTGCATCTGGGAGAGTGGAAGGCAGACCTGGGCAGAGGTCTCTACAGGGAACTGCAGTTTCCTGACCTGATGCCCCACCTGATTCAGAGGGATTTCTATGGGCTCCATCATGGCATCGAAAACCTGAAAAAGCAGCTTGAACAGCATCTGGTGCAAAGTGGCGTGACGGTTCACCGCTTCCCTGGGATTCGAGCTTTGCAGGAAGCCCTGAAGTTGAGGACCTGATTCAGGTGGGTGAAAAGAGGCAGGTGGCGTTCTTGTTCTGATGTTTCACCAGATACATGGCCTGATCTGCACATTTCTGCAAGCCAGAGGCAGTCGAGGCATGCTGAGGATACAGACTGATCCCAATGGAGGCAGACACCTGCGCTGCAGTGCCACAGAGCTGCAGCGGAATTTCTATCTGCTCCCTGATTTTCTCTGCGACCTGCAGTGCACCCGTTTCGTTGACTTCCGGCAGCAGGACCATGAATTCGTCTCCTCCCAGACGGGCCACGGTGTCGCTCTGGCGCAACACAGAGCGCAATCTGCAGGCAATTTCAATCAGCAATTCATCTCCAGCGTCATGCCCGAGGGTGTCATTGACCTTCTTGAACCCATCGAGGTCCAGCATCAGCAGAGCGAAGGACTCCTGATTGCGGGAAGCCCGCAGCAGGGTTTGCTGCAAACGGTCCTCAAACAGGGTGCGGTTGGGGAGCCCGGTCAGTGGGTCATGGTGGGCCATCTGCAGCAGTTTCTCATGCAACCTGCGCTGCTCCAGGGCAGTGGCTGCAATGTTTGCCAGAGATTCCAGCCAGTCCACATCCTCTGCGCTGAGGTCCGGTTTGTCAGGCTGTGCAATCATGGTCAGCGTCCCAAAAATCCGGGCTTCCGTCTGGATGGGAAGGACCACAATGCAGCCACAACCGCTGGCTTCCCTGTGTTCTTGCACGGTGCTGCTCTCTCGGGCATCTGTGGTTTCCTTGCCCGAGTAGGCCATTTTGCGTTCACGCATCACCCAGCCGGTCAGCCCGTCTTTCAGTTCCTGCAAGGTCGGATGGACCACCGAGTCATCAAAATCCCCCTCGTACACGTAATGCTTCACTGCGCTCATGTCCTCACTGAAGGTGATGAGAAGGCTCCTGAAGGCCCGCAGCACTGTGCAGGGTTCCAGGGCAATCTGCCGCAGGATGTCCAGGTCGGTGCTGGCACTCGCCAGGGTGCGGGTGATGGTGTAAAGGGCACGGGTGCGCTGCATGGCAGCGCGGTCAGGGAGGCAGGTCACAGCGTGGGCCTGAAGATCGCCCGGCAGGGCAGAGGCCAGCACCCCGACCACCTGGTCGTTTTCCCAGACAGGCTGAATTCTGAAGAGGTAACATTGCTGGTCCAGCACCAGCGCACAGTCTGTGCTGTGCCCCTGCAAGGCCATCTGGTGGGCTGTGAGGGCCAGGCTGTTGTTGCTGTTCCTCAGGAACTCGGCCAGGTTTGTGCAGGACTTCAGGGCCTCACAGCCCACCACGTCCCGGATGCAGAGGTTGAGGTCGGCTGTCCAGCCCAGAAATCCTGCAGTTTGCAGCAGGTGGGCCAGGATCAGGTCAACTGGACGGACGACAGACATACCGTCCAGTATGACCTTGTGGCTGTCACACCACTCTTCTTCAAGTGTTGAGAAGCTTTAACAGATTTTGCAGGTGTTCGATGTGTGCATCTTCCCATTCGCTCCTGTCTGGCACGCCAGGAATGATGTGACGGTGGTAGCTGACTGCCCGGTGGAGTTCACCTGCCCTCACAGCCTTCTTGTGCAGGATGCGCAGTTCTTCCAGGGGCAGCAGGTCGGTCCAGTGCTCCAGATAACTGTCGATCAGGGACTGGTGGGCTGCAGGATCTTCGCTTTCCAGCAGGTATTCGCTGTTCAGGTCCAGAAAGGGATGCCCGAGTGCCCCATCGCTCCAGTCCAGAAACGTGAGGCTGTCCCCTGCAGAGATGACATTCCCGAGATGCAGGTCCCCGTGAATCAGGGTGGTGGGGATGGGGCTGTTGTGCAGGTCATCCAGAAGCTGTTCCAGCCCCGGAAGGGCAGTTTTGAGGGTTTGCTGTTCTTCTGCAGAAAGCAAGTTGCGGATGCCCAGAGCAGCATCATCTGCAAAGAGTTCCCGCACCTGCTCTTTCAGGACCTTGCATCTGCGGTCCAGGCAGCCCACCTCCAGCAGGTGTTCGTGGTGGTGTTCGGTTTGCCTCTGCACTGTGGCAAACAACTTCACTGCAGAAATGGCTTTGTCTGGTCCCACCGGATCATTGCCTGCCCCTGCCATCAGGAAACGGTGATGCTCAGGGTCAAGGGCCAGCACTTCAGGGGCTGCTCCGGCATTGAGGGTATGCAACCACGAGGTGAGCAGACCTTCCCGTGCAAAAAAGGCCGGAACCTGCTTCAGATAGACCGGACCTTCCGAAGTGGGAATCCTGTACAGCACACTGATCTGCCAGGCTTTGATCATCTCGGGTTGACCAGTGCGGGACCGTCCCAGGGCCCCCAGCACCTGATCGGTCCAGTTCAGGGCCTGCTCCATCCAGCCTCTGGCTTGCCAGGGGACCAGTGGACTGGGCTGCAGGGCTCTCTCTGCAAGGGGCTGCAGGTCTTCTGGAAGTTCATCAGGGCTTGCCCAGAAAAAGCCTTCTGGGGCTTCAGGGGACGCGGCCACCAGAGCGAACACATAATGGACGTTCCACTCGTTCTCTGCAAGTTGCTGCCGATTCAGGCTGAGCCTTTGCAGGTACACCAGAGGCCCACAGGAGGCAAAAATGCTTGAAACCAGATTGCCCATGTACAGGCTGCTGGAATGCTCCCTTTCAGGGACTTTCCCGTCCTGCAACAACACCAGATCTCTGGTGGGATGCAGAATGAGGGCACGGGCAAAAAAATGGAGGGTGGGCTGATCGGACATTTCGCCCATCATGCTCAGGTTGCCTTTGGGGCTGCAATCGGGGAAATGGCCCTCAGCTTTCAGGCTTACTGGAGCGGTCAGCGGTCAGCCATCAGCGCTTTTGCTGTGGATTCTGGATGTGTGAAACCATTCAATGCCCCGAGAAGATCTTTGTAAGTCCAGCGGACCTGAGGTTTTTGCTGACTGCTGATGGCTGACCGCTGAAAGCTTATAAGATGTTCGGAAGTGAGCCCGCAAGAATCCCTTCCCATCTCTGACCTGATCCCTGATCTCAAATTGACCCTGCAGAAGACCTCCACGGCGATTGTGGAGGCCCCTCCTGGCGCAGGGAAGAGCACCGTGCTTCCGCTGGAACTGCTGAATGAGTCCTGGCTGGAAGGCCAGAAAATCCTGATGCTGCAACCCCGCAGGCTTGCCGCGAAGGCAGTGGCGGCCCGCATGGCAGACCTGCTGGGTGAGAAGGTTGGTCAGACGGTGGGTTACCGGGTGCGTTTCGAGACCCAGGTGTCCAGCGTCACCCGCATTGAGGTGGTCACTGAGGGCATTCTGACCCGCATTCTCCAGAGTGATCCTGAACTGTCTGGAATCGGCCTGATCATTTTCGATGAGTTTCACGAACGCAGCCTGCAGGCCGATCTGGCGCTCGCCCTTTCCAGAGAGGTGCAACAGGTCCTGCGTGAGGACCTGAAACTCCTGATCATGTCTGCAACGCTGGACGGTGAGGGGTTGTCCCGGCTGCTGGACGACGCCCCCGTCTTGACCAGTGCCGGTCGCAGTTATCCCGTTGCTGTCCGTTACCTGCCCAGAGACCTGGATGGACCCCTGCCTGCCCTGACGGCAGGGGTGGTGTCCAGAGCCCTGGATGAGGAATCTGGAGATGTGCTGGCGTTTCTGCCGGGAAGCTGGGAAATCCAGCGAACCCTGTTCATCTTGCAGGAGCGCCATCCGCAACTTTCCCTGCATGCCCTTTATGGGGAACTTCCGCAGGCTGAGCAGCAGGCCGCCCTGCTTCCTGACCCACAGGGCCGCAGGAAAGTGGTGCTGGCCACCACCATCGCCGAGACCAGTTTGACCATTGAAGGCATTCGGGTGGTGATTGACAGTGGGTACACCCGCATTCCCCGCTTTGATCCCAGAACAGGTCTGAGCCGTCTGGAAACTGTGCGGGTGACGCTGGACGCGGCAATCCAGCGTGCAGGCCGTGCAGGCCGTCTGGGTCCAGGGGTGTGTTACCGGATGTGGTCGGAGGTCACCCAGAACCAGTTGCAGGCGAGCCGTCCACCCGAAATCATGGAGGCTGACCTTGCTCCTCTTGTGCTCGATCTTGCCCAGTGGGGCGTGAAAGATCCGGCAGCCCTCAGCTGGCTTACACTCCCTCCAACTGCTGCCCTCAGGCAGGCCAGGGATGTGCTGGAGAACCTGAGGGCCATCTCTGGGGGCACCATCACCCCGAGAGGGAAATCCCTGCTGAAGTACCCCACCCACCCCCGTCTGGCCCACCTGCTCATGGAAGGAGAGGCTGCAGGACAGGGTGCACTGGCAGCAGATGTGGCAGCCCTGCTGGAAGAACGGGACCCCTTGCCCAGAGACACTGGATCAGACCTGTACATGCGGGTGGAGGCTTTAAGGCGCTGGAGGGCAAAGCAGGGAACAGAGGGGGACGTTGCTGCCCTGAAACGCACCGAACGTCTGGCCCAGCAGTGGCGCAGGCTTCTGAAGGTGCCTGAGGAAAACACCCGCCCCACCCACGAACAGCTGGGCCTGATGCTGGCCTGGGCCTACCCAGAGCGGGTGGCGAAACTCAGGGAAGGGGAACACCTGAGGTACCGTCTGGCCAATGGCCGGGGTGTGCGCCTGAAAGAACATGATCCCCTGCAGGGAGAGCCCTGGCTTGCTGTGGCCCACCTGGACTCCGGCACCGACGAAGGGCGCATCTTCCTGGCCAGCATCCTGAACATCTTCGAGCTCAAGGCAGATTTCCGGGAAGTGGAAACCGTAAGCTGGGACAGCCGTTCCGGGACCCTGGTGGCCCGCAAGGACACCCGTTATCTGGAACTGGTGGTGGAAAGCACCCGCATCTCCCACATCCCGGAAGAGCAGCGCATCCAGGTGCTCTGTCAGGCCCTGCGCTCGGAAGGCCTGCACCTCCTGTCCTGGAATGAGACCAGCCTGCAATGGCAGGCGAGGGTGCAAAGCCTCCATCTGTGGCGCACCTCAGAAGGCTGGCCGGATGTCTCAGATCAGGCACTGCTGGACACCCTGGACTCCTGGCTTGGGCCTTTCCTGCAGAATGTGCGAAAGCGGGATGACTTTCAGAAGCTGGACCTGCCCAGCATCCTGACCGGGCTCCTGCCCTGGGATCTGGCTTCCAGGCTGGATGACCTGGCCCCCCCCAGGCTGGAGGTGCCCAGCGGTTTCAAAGTACAGCTGCAGTACTTCAAGGACGGCAGCACCCCCGTTCTGGCAGTGAAACTGCAGGAGATGTTTGGGTTGCTGGACACCCCAAAAGTGAATGGTGGACGCACCCCTGTGCTGCTTCACCTGCTCTCTCCGGCCAGGCGTCCGGTGCAGGTGACCCAGGACCTCAGGAGTTTCTGGCAGAACACCTACCCCGAGGTGCGCAAGGAACTGCGCGTCCGTTACCCCAAACACCCCTGGCCAGAAGACCCCTGGACGGCAACCGCAACACGTGGGGTCAAACGAAGGGACCCTTAAAGCTCAAAAAGTGCTGAAGCCCGTTCCAGCGCACTTCCCCAGGGACGGACAGGCAGGGTCTTCAGGGAGAGGCGTTCGCATTCGGTTTTGAGCCACTCGCCAAAAAGCCAGCTTGCACGGGCGCGCCCGTGCTGGTCTCTGCCTTCCCGTTGCTGGTAATTCATGCGGATCTGGTCCTCTTCTTCGGTGACAAAGAGTGCCCTGACCCTCCCCAGCGCAGGAACACCATCAAATTCTGCTTTTACAGCAAGTTCTGGCAGTAGAAAATCCCCTTCGATCACAATGGAAGTTCCTGCTTCCAGATGGTGCGCAATCACGGCCTCAATGGCAGGAGAGAAATACTCCCGTGCAACCCGCACAAAATGCTCGACCCGCTGGCTTTCGGGCCACTGGCTGAACTCCTCCCAGTGGGTCCTCCAGAAATGCAGCAGAGGGGCCTGCTCCGGGGTGAGCATCTTTTCCAGCACCGCCTGAATGTCATCCACCTCAAAGACGCTGAGTTGCAGATGCTTTGCCAGAGGGTAACTGAGGCTGGATTTTCCGGTGCCGCTCGGGCCTCCGATCAGGTAAATGCGTGTTTCAGAGGGTTTCATTTTGTTCCTTCAAATGCTGGTGCTGCTCCAGCCAGAACAGGGCTGTTTCTCCATCCTGGTTGGCATGGTTCAGGTCTGCGCCTGCAGCCTGCAGCAGGGTGATCATTTCTGTGCGGTCACACACGGCAGCCCAGATCAGGGCAGTGTTGCCCTTCTGGTCCTGGTGGTGGATGTCTGCCCCTCTGGAGAGAAGCACCTGCAGGGTTTCCAGATGGCCCCGCATGGCCGCAAACATCAGGGCGGTCAGACCGAACACTTCCTCGTGCTCCGGGTCTGCTCCGGCATCCAGCAGCATGTCCACAATCCGGGCGTGTCCACTGTAGGCCGCATAAATCAGGGGGGTGTTGCCCAGGTGGTTCTGGATGTGCACATCTGCTCCAGCGTCCAGCAGGACCTTCACGGTGGCCTGGTGTCCTCCGTAAGCCGCATAGAGCAGGGGGGTGTTTCCGATGCCGTTTTGTTCATTCACCCTTGCCCCGTGTTGAACGAGGAAAGCTGCACCTGCAGCATTGCTGTTCTGGCCTGCAAGCACCAGAGGGGTGTTTCCGTGGGCATTTTTCACGTGCACGTCTGCTCCTCTGAACAGCAGGTGTTGCATCAGGGGAAGGTTGGCGTCTCTCGATGCAAAAAGGAAAGCCTGATCGGTGGTGTAAGACATGGAGCCTCCAATTTCGCTGTATGGTAGGCGTTTCAGGGTGTTTCAACAATCGACCGAAAGGCCTAGCCACGTCCTCCTGTTTTCTGGATACAATTTTGAGAACAGAAAGGACCCGCATGCCACAACTGACCCTGACATTGCTTCCAGAACACTTCAAAATCCTGCAGTTCCCCCCAGAGACCCCACTTCCTGCTTTTCCCAGAGGCTCTTTTGTCACCGTGACCGTCAATGCGGAAGAAGTGTCCATCGTCTGCCCACAGAACGTGGAACTGGACGCTCCACAGGTGAGCCTGGACTGGAGGTGCTTCAAGTTTGAAGGCCCCTTTGCCTTTGACCAGACGGGCATTCTCAATGCTGTGACTGGTCCTCTGGCTGTTGCAGGTGTGGGCATTTTTGCGGTGTCCACCTACAACACCGATTACCTGATGGTGAAGTCCCACCAGCTGGAAGTGACCATTGATGCCCTGAGACAGGCAGGCCATCAGGTCTGACACCCATTTTTTAGATAAAGGAAAGATCAAGCCCATCTCACAGGCGAGTCAGGCTCTCATGCTCTAATGATCCAAACTACCCAAGTTTTGAAACCCTCCGGTCCAAGGACCTGGGGGTTTTGTTTGCCTGTGGTGCTGTGATGTGGTTTGTGTCTCCCATGCCTGCCAGAAGGTTATGATTTCTGGACATGAAGCATGCATCTTCCAGACATTTGATGACGCATCATCCCAGAAAGGGAATAGACCTGTGAAGGCTCTGGTGTTTGACCAATTTGGTCCAAGTTCGGTGTTGCAGTACCGTGACCTGCCCGATCCTGAACCCATCCCAGGGCACGCTCTGGTGCGCACCCGTGCCATTGGCCTGAACTTTGCCGATGTGTACCGTCGGAAAGGAACGTACCATCTGGCAGGAGTGCCGCCTTACATTGCAGGATATGAGGCCGCAGGTGAAATTGTTGCTCTGGGCAGTGAAATTTCTGGTTTTGCTGTGGGGGATCGGGTGGGCTTTGCAGATGCCCCTTTCGCCAATGCTGAGCTGGTGCTGGTCCCCTTTGAGAAATTGATTCCCCTGCCAGAGGCCATCGGCTTTGAGACGGCAGCAGCCGTGCTCTTGCAGGGTCTGACGGCCCAGTATCTGATCCGGGACAGCCATGACCTGAAAGCAGGGGAGACGGTCCTGGTGCATGCTGCCGCAGGTGGTGTGGGTCTTTTGCTGGTGCAGATGGCGAAGGCCAGAGGGGCCAGGGTGCTTGGCCTGACCTCAAGCCCGGACAAGGCACAGGTGGCCCTGGAAGCCGGAGCCCATGAAGTGGCCCTGTATTCGCAGGACTGGGTTTCCGTGGCGAAAGAATTCAGCGAGTACGGCATGGATGTGGCCTTTGATTCGGTGGGCTCAACCCTGATGCAGAGTTTCGAGTCCGTGCGTCCGGGTGGCCATGTGGTGTTTTACGGCATGGCCGGAGGTGATCCACCCCTGATCGATCCCCGCATGCTGATGGACACCTCAAAACGCCTGACCGGAGGGGACCTGTGGAATGTATTGACCACTGCGGAGCGCCGGAGAACCCTTGCCAGAGAACTGTTTCAGTCGATCCTGCTGGGAGAATTGAGTGTTCGCATTTCTGGGATGTACCCACTTTCGGAAGGTGCAAAGGCACATGACCAGCTCGAAAGCCGCCAGAGCACAGGAAAAATCCTGCTCATTCCGTGAAACATCAGGCCATTGTGAGCCAACAGACCAACTGATTTCAATTAAAGATTTAACTTAAGAACGGGAGATGCATCATGACTCAGACGCTTAAAAAACCCATCAAGCATCTGGAGATCCGAACCTACCGCAGGCTGGCCCACATTTACCTGGACAACCAGGAGGACCTGCAGGAGGTGCTTTCGGACCTGGGGATCAGCAACACCGAATTTGATTTGCTGGCCCTGGTGCATGCCAACGCTGGAATTGCCCAGCAGGACCTGGCCGCAGGGCTGCTGGTGAGTGCCCCCAACATCACCTACCACGTGCAGAGGCTCGCTCAGAGAGGGCTTCTGGAACGCACCTCCTCGGGAAAATTCAAGTGCCTGCACCTGACCCCCGAGGGCACCGCCCTGATTGAAAAAGCCCTCCCAAGGGTGATTCAGCACCACGAAGAGCAGTTTTCAGGCCTCTCCCGTGAAGAACAGCTGACGCTGAACCACCTGCTCCAGCGGGTCAAAAAGGATCGGGATCGGCGAAAAAAACAGCGCAAAAACAAAGAGAGCATTTCAACCTGAAACCAGAAAGGAGGGCTGTATGGCTCTGGAACTCAAGGGATTTCACCACCTGACCGCCGTGTCGGCCAGAATCCAGGAGAATTACCGTTTTTACACGCAGACCATGGGCATGCGCCTGATCAAACGCAGCGTCAACCAGGACGACGTGCGGGCCTACCACCTGTTTTATTCCGATGCGGTGGGGACCCCGGGGCATGACCTGACCTTCTTTGACTGGAATGTGCCCAGTGAGCAGCGCGGCACCCACAGTGTGGTCCGCACAGGCCTCAGGGTGAACGGTCAGCAGACCCTGGAGTACTGGAAAGAACGCTTCTCGGAACTTGGCGTCGCAGCCTCAGAAATCACCGAGCGGGATGGCCGTCTGGTTCTCGACTTCGAGGACCCTGAAGGCCAGAGGCTCTCCCTGATCGACGATGGGGGAACAGGAGATCCGGTGGTGCCCTGGGACCGCAGTCCGGTCCCCGCAGAGCATCAACTCAGGGGTCTGGGCCCCATCACCATGAGTGTGCCCAGCCTGCGCTCCACGGACATCATCCTCACCCGGGTGATGAACATGCAGCATGTGCGCCAGTACGCCCTCCCCGAGAGCCCGAAGCACGAAGTGCATGTGTACCAGATGGACGGTGTGGGACCCCACGCAGAACTGCATGTGGCCGTGCAACCCGATCTGCCCTTCACGCAACCAGGAGCAGGAGGGGTGCACCATGTGGCCTTCCGCACCCCCAACGACGATCAGTACGCCCAGTGGATCGAGCGCCTGAACCAGTTCGGCGTGCGCAACAGTGGGGCCATTGACCGCCACTATTTCCGGGCGCTGTACTTCCGGGAACCCAACGGCATCCTGTTCGAGATCTCCACCGACGGTCCGGGCTTTGCGGTGGACGAGGACCCTGCCACCATCGGTGAGAAGCTGATCCTGCCACCTTTTCTGGAAAACCGCCGCGCAGAGATCGAAAAGAACCTCAAACCCATTGAGTAAACAGTAAATCGTGGACAGTGTTGATTGCTGACGCTTTTGCTGTCCTGAGCTGTGAACTGCGAACTGATCAAAAAAGGAAGTGCATCATGCCTGAAAACTTCGGCTGGATTCATCATTATGAAGCGGGCTCAGGAGACCTGACCCTGCTGCTCCTGCACGGCACTGGAGGCAACGAGACATCTTTGCTGCAAATTGGCAGGGATGTGGCCCCCACAGCAAACCTGCTCAGTGTAAGGGGGCGCTCTCTCGACGAGGGAAGCCCGCGCTTCTTCCGCCGCTTTACGGACATCCGCTATGATCAGGAGCACCTGAAATCTGAAGCTGCTGCCCTGGCAGACTTCGTGAAACAGGCTGCAGCACATTACGGTTTCGATGCAAGCAAGGTGGTTGCTCTGGGGTACTCCAACGGTGCCAACATTGCCATTGCGTCCCTGATCCGACACCCGGATGTTCTGGCAGGGGGGGTGCTCTGGCGTCCCGTGATGCCCCTGGAGCACCCTGACCCTGTGTCTCTGCAGGGCAAACCCCTGCTCGTCACGCTGGGTGCAATGGACCATTACCGCAAACATGCTGACGACCTTCTTTCCTACCTGAAAGACAACGCTTCAGACGCACAGATCGAGGAGATCCCCACAGGTCACCAGCTGACCCGCAATGACCTGATCCTGACCCAGAGCTGGCTCAGACAGCATTTTCCCGGCTGAGGACTTTTCGGCATGTGTTAAAAAGCGTTTACGGAAGCTGCAAGAATTTTGTACGAGATCCAGTTCTATACTGATCCCAGCTAAGCACCTGATCCTCCTCCAATGTGATCAGCATCTTCCCTCCACTTCCTGACACAGGTGCTTGGTCTTTTTGTTCCTGGTTTTCTCTCCCTCCTTTTGCAGGAACAAAAAAGGCCACCCTCCAGAATGCGTTCTGGAGGGTTTTTCTGTGGTGATGTGGCAATGCAAAACGGCCCAGACAGGTTCTGGGCCGTTTAAAGGTTTTTACCTGTTGCCAATGGTGATGCCGTACTCGGGGTTCACAATTCTGCGCACATGGTTTTCGATGGCCTCTCTTTTGGGCTCATACCAGGCGGGCAATTTGAGGTGTTTGCCGAGTTCCTGCACATCTTCATCGACATCGAAGCCTGGAGCGTCGGTGGCAATCTCGAAGAGCACCCCCGAGAGGTCCCGGAAGTAGATGCTGTGGAAGTACTGGCGGTCCTGCACCTGGGTCACCCCGTACCCTTTGGCAAAGAGGTATCTCATGTATTCCTGCTGTTCGCTGTCATCCACGGTGCGCATGGCGACATGGTGGATGGTCCCTGCGCCACTGCGGCCTCTGGGTTGACCCGGGCGCTCCACCACATCCACGTACAGCCCCACACCGTCAGAGATCCCCTGATAGCGGTGACGGGTGCCTTCCGGGTCGGTTTCTGCACCGAGGTATCTCATGCCCAGGTGGGTTTCCAGCAGGGCTTTCGAGCTCTGGTTGCTGTCCACCCACAAAGTCACGCTGTGGAATCCGCGCAGTTCATGCTGGGGCTCAATGGGGCTGTTTTCCCAGGCCACCGGGACGGCATCGCTGGGGTTGGTGATGAGCTCCACGATCATGCCGTCTGGGTCTTCAAAGGAGAGCACGGTTTCCCCGAAGCGGGTGCTCTCGGTGTGGGAGATCAGGCTGTCGTTCAGGTGGGTTCTCCAGTAATCGAGGCTTTCCCGCGAGATGCTGTAGGCAGTTGCCACAGCTTCTCCGTTGCCTCTGGTGCCCCTTTTTGCTCCGTACCAGGGGAAGAAGGTGAGGATGGTTCCGGGGGTACCGACCCGATCTCCGTAGTACAGGTGGTAAGTGCCGGGATCATCGAAATTGACGGTGACTTTGACCAGACGCTGACCGAGCAGCCGGGTGTAGAAGTCAATGTTGTTCTGGGGGTTGCTGGCGAGCACGGTGATGTGATGGATGCCCTGGACGGGGTTTCGCATAACGCCCTCCTTATGTCCACATTAAACAGTTTAATGTTAAACCATACTGTAAAAAAAGCACCATTCAGTGCTTCATCCAGACTGCCCCTGAAGCCCAAGGCCCAGTTTGCGGCACAGGCCCGACAGGGTGTTCAGTTCTTCTGGCGTCAGAACGGAAAAAACCCGCTCAATCCCGGCCACATGACCTGGCAGGATGCTGGCAATCAGCTCATGGCCCTCCGGGGTGATGTTCACATGGATGTTGCGGCGGTCCTTTGCACTGCGCTCCCGCACCGCCCAGCCCCGCTTCTCCAGGTTGTCAATCACCATGGTGAGGTTGCCCTTGGACTTGAGGATCTTCTCCCCAAGTTGCTTCTGGGTGAGCGGACCCAGATGGTACAGGGCCTCCAGCACACTGAACTGGCTGAGGCTCAGGTCATGGCCCAGCAGGTGCTGGTTGGCTGCGGTCTCGACGGTGGCAGCCGCCCGGTGCAATTTGATGTAGGCGTTCAGCGCCTGAACCTGACTGTCACTGCCCTGGAATTTGGTGCCCATAACACCAGACATGCTACATCAAATCTCCACGGAAACATTGGGCGAAAGGATTCAACAGGTGGGAAGACAGGAAGCAGAAGGCAGAAGGACATTGTATCCACACCTGTAGGGGCGGGCCGTCGGCTCGCCCCATTCGTTCAGAAATGTTGATCTGGGGTGTAGGGGCGAGGCGTGCTGCGCCCTTGTGGCAAAATCCTTCAATGCACCTGCCCCAGCAACCCCAGCAACTCGGTGTGCAGCAGGCCATTGGTGGCCAGCAGGGAACCTCCAGGCTGGTAGGACTCGCCAGACACCGCAGACACCTGACCGCCAGCCTCCTGCACCAGCAGCATGCCTGCAGCAGTGTCCCAGTGGGCGAGTTTAAGGTCCCAGTAAGCGTCCAACCTTCCTGCCGCCACATAAGCCAGGGTCAGGGTGGAACTGCTGTACCTGCGCACAGACACCCCCATCTGAATCAGTGTGGTGAATTGCCTGAGTGACACTTCTCTGGAACCAGGATGTCTCGAAAATCCGGTGGCAATCGCAAGCGGGTCCTGCATGGAAGCGTAAGTGCTGACCCCGATGGACTCACCATTCAGGAAGGCCCCCTGACCTCTGATGGCAGTGAACAGTTCATCCCGGACTGGATCATAGACCACGCCTGCAGTGGTCACCCCTTCCTGCTCAAAGGCGATGCTGACCCCGCTCATTGGCAGACCCCTGACATAATTGTGCGTGCCGTCCAGCGGGTCCACAATCCAGCGGTTTGAACTGTATCCCACGGTTCCGCCCTCCTCGCCCAGAATTTCATGCTCCGGGAAGTGGGTGAGGATGGTCTGGCGGATGGTGGCTTCACACTCGCGGTCCACTTCGGTGACCAGATCATTGAAATGGCTTTTCTGTTCAAAAGATTTGAGGTTTTTGCGGCCTTCCAGTTGAAGCTGTCCTGCAGCCCTGGCGGCCAGAATGGCAACGGTGAGTGCGTCCTGTGCAAACATGCTCCCATTGTGCCCTCTGGTTCTGAGATTCAGGCACAGACATCTGCAGCACTTCAGTCATGTCTGTGCCCGGCCTCAGCAGGATCAGGAGGGCCTTTTGCAGTAGATCTTGTCTTCAACAGACAGACCTGCATGGGGTCTGGGGGGCCAGATCGGGGTGGCAGCAGTGAAAGGTCCGGCTTTGACCACGGGGCAATTCACCTGTTCACCTCCCCGGGTCACCGGGTAAGTCTCTGTCACATAGAGGCTTTCATCGCCCCACGCACACACCAGCTTTTTGACGGTGTATGTGCCATCGAGGGTCAGGTGGAAGTTTTTCCAGGAGCCATTGGGGGTGAATTCCTCATACACCGCACCCAGGTTCTTTTTGTCGCAGGTTCTGGGTTTGCTGGAAAGGGAACTGCTGTTTTCTGTTGATGTGCGTGTTTCTGTGGTCCGCAGGTGAAATCCAGCTGTTCCAGCGTTCTGGGCGTGGGCCAGCATGGGAAAGGCCAGCAGGGCAAAAAAGAACATCCGTCGGTGATTCATGTGGGTGCTCCTGGGGTGAAATTGAGGGCATTGGAAGTCTGCCAGTGACTGCAACACAGATCACCGCAGTGCCCTTGAATGTCATTTTCTGGAAAGTGCTGAATCGAAAAATCCCGGAACCCTGTGCTGAACCTTAAAATCTGCAGTCCTTCGATTCAGGCCAGTGGTGTCCCACAAGCAAATTGCAGCATCCTGATTCATCATCGGATGGGCTGAACCCTTGAATGTGTGTGTGAGACGGAAAATGGATGCATTTGATGTTTCAGGCTGGGATCAGGTTTGATGTGTCGAAGCAGGCTTTCAGGCCTGAGGCTGAGAAGGTCCTGTGATCAGGATGGGTCTTCATGAATGGCAGCTGTTAACAACCTGTTAACAACTGCACCACATACTGTGACCATGAGATCAGGATGCGCCTGAACGAGGTGAGCCATGAATGCCCAGACCACAGAAAAAACCGAAACCCAGAATCAACTTTCTCTGTTCCGTGCTGCAAAAGTGTCCCCTGTGGGATACGCCAGACCCAGCCTGACCCACTGTGGGCAGTGGCTTCACCTCACCAGAAACAGCCGTTTCTGATCCAGTCCCTGAACCTCTGGACTTCTTTCTGAAGGTGTACCCTTCCGCAACACGGTACACAATGGTGCCCTATGCCTGAACAACCTGAATTTGGCCGCAGCAGGTCCAGAGCCCTCCCTCTGGGTCTGCTGCTGTTGCTTGTGGGCTGCAATCTGTTTGCGCCTCCTGCCCCCAAGACCACTCCTCCGAACCCGAATCCTCCCACACCCCCAACCACTGGAAACCCCACCCCGAAAGGAACCCTCATTGAGATCGGTTTCGAAGGGATTGGCAGCAAGGACCTGATCAGCAAGACCCGTTTCCTCCCTGGGGGATCAACAGGCATCCAGAAGCAGGACAGTGGAGAACTGACCCTGCTGGGTGGGGCTGTGCAGTTCAAGTCGATCAGCAATGGCAGTTTTGACACCGATGGCAGCGAGGTCACAGACTCCAATTGCGATTACAGCAAAGGTGCCCGATACCTTTACTCCACGTTCCTGATCCGCAACGCCACCTCTGCAGGGGTGCCTTACAATGCAGTACAGCACAACCTGACACTGGTGGCGGTGGATGCCAATGGCAGCAGCTATGGAACCAATGCGGTGAGCAACCTCCGCAAATATGACGGTTCCTCCTACAGTGATCCTGCCAGCATTGCCAACTGCATCAAGCCCACCCACGGACTGACCTATGATCCCCTGACAGGCATTTCCCTCAGAAGCAACAGTGCAGACATGCAGGTCTATGAGGAAGACGATCTGCCCACTGCTGCTGCACTCGGGGTGAGTGAAGTCTTCAACTACGGTTTTGTGGTGCGTTCCAGAACCTCCACCACGGACCGGAGCCTTCCAGCAAACCCGGATGCGAACACCTATGACGGGGTGGTGACCATGGCGGTGCGCCTCCCCAAACAGAGCGTCTCCACCGACAACCCCTACAAATTCAGTTTGCTGTTCATGGCTTTTGATGACAGTGTGACCCGCGTGACCGAGTCCCTGGAAGAACAGGCGAGCAGCAAGGTGCAAGACCGGGCCAGCCTGCTGGGCAGTGGAACGCAGGTGCAACTGCTGGGTGGCAGCACCACCCCTGTCTCTGGCTACACCACCCGCACCCTCTGCGACACCCGTGTGGCAGGCAGTCTGAGTGGGACCCCCATCAATCTTACGGATGCCAGTGGGATTTCCTGTTACTCCAATGGTCGGGTTTATGTGGATGCCAGCACCACCAACACCAAGCAGAATGGTCGCACCTGGGCCACAGCCTACAAAAACCTGACGGACGCTCTGGTGGCCGCCAAAGCAGGTCTGGCACCCAGAGAAATCTGGCTGGCCGATGGCACGTATTACCCGGACAGTGGCAGCAAAAGTCTGGACCGCTCTGGAGCGGTTCTGACCAGCCCGGACAACAACACTGCAGCAACGTTTTACCTCTCTGAAGGCTACAAGCTGTACGGAGGGTTTTCGGGAAATGAAACCTCGCTGGGCCAGAGGGACCCCTCAAACAACCTGACCATTCTTTCTGGGGATGTGGATGCCAACGACACCAAGACCAGTGGCGTCACCACCAGTTACAGCAACATTTCTGGCAGCAACAGTCAGCATGTGGTGTGGATTCAGGGCAGCAGCGCTACACCCGTGACCTCTTCCACTGTTCTGGATGGCCTGACCATCACCGGAGGCTCGGCCACCGCATCTGGTGCAGACGCACTGGGAGGAGGCCTGTATTGCAATGGCTCTGCAACAGGCAACCAGTGCAGTCCCACCCTGACCGACCTGACCTTCAAAGGCAACCAGGCGAGCACGGCAGGTGGAGCCCTCTTCATTGCTGCAGATGGCGGAGGCAGCAACCTGCAAATGATTCGTGGTCTTTTTACAGGCAATGCCACCACTGGAACAGACACCTCCAGCAGCAGTGGAGGCGGAGTGCTTGGCGTTTCTGCCCTGTCTGGTGGATATGCCTCTCCGTCGTTCACCAACAGCCTGTTTTACAACAACACCTCCCATCACAATGGTGGTGTGGCCGTGATGTCGACAGGAGGCTCTGGAACGGCCCTGGTGTCCTGGATCAATTCCACCCTCACCGCAAACAGTGCTGCTGGAAACGGTGGAGCGGTGTACAGCGATCAGGGGACCCCGGTGTTCCGCAATTCCATCCTGTGGAACAACACCCTGACCTCCAGCTTCAATCAGGTGGCTGGGAGTGGAGCACAGTTTCAGAGCAGCCTGATTCAGAACTCGGGTGGGAGCAGCAACTGGGACAGCACCCTGGGCATGGACAGTGGAAGCAATCTGGACACCACCCCGCTTTTTGTGAATGCTGCAAGCAACGATTACCGCCTGAAAACCTGCTCCCCTGCCGTGGACGCAGGTCAAAGTGATTTGAATGTCCAGACCACTGACTTTGCAGGCAACAGCCGTTTCCTCAATGACAGCACCGTTACCGACAGTGGGGATGCAGGCAGCAAAGGTGCAGTGATCGACCTGGGTGCTCTGGAACGCACAGCGAACACCGCCGGAGCAGACTGCTCAGTCATCCGTGTGAATCCTGCTGCCACCGGAGAGGGCACTGGAGCCACCTGGAGCGACGCGGCCACCAGCCTGTCTGAAGCCCTTTACATCGCCAACAACACGGGTCGCAAGGAAATCTGGCTGAAATCAGGGGTTTACCTCCCAGATGACGGCAACACCCCTCTGGACCAGAGTGGCAAGGTTCTTTTTGCCCCATCCAACAACACCAGTGCCACTTTCTACCTCACAGAAGGGGTGAAAATTTACGGTGGTTTTGCGGGCAATGAAGCGGCACGCACCTCCAGGAATGCCAGCAGCAACCTCACCATTCTCTCGGGGGACATCGATCAGAATGACACCAGAACCAGTGGGGTCACCCTCACCAATTCTGGAATTTCTGGCAGCAACAGCCTGCACGTTCTGTTCCTGAAAGGGACCTCCAGTTTGCCCATGACCCCTGCCACAGTCCTGGATGGGGTCACCGTGACAGGTGGAGCAGCACTTGCAGCCTCTGGCACAGACTCCCAGGGAGGAGCCCTGTACTGTGATGGCTCTGGAACTGGAAACAGTTGCAGCCCCACCCTCACCAGCCTGACCTTCAGAGGGAATGTGGCCAGAAATGCTGGGGGCGCTCTGTATCTGAATGGAGATGCAGGCACCACCAGTCCGGTGGTCACAGGAGGCCTCTTTTCGGGCAATGCAATCATCGGTGCCAACCAGACCGTGAACACCACGGGGGGTGGGGCTGTGGCCCTGTCTGGCGAAAATGCAGGCACCTCCAGTGCACAGTTCACCAATGCCCTGTTTTACAACAACACCTCTGACCATCAGGCAGGGGCTTTGCTGGTGATCGGAGATGGATCGGGAACGGTCACGCCCATCTTCACCAACGTCACCCTGTCTGCCAACACCTCCGCTGGACCCGGGGGAGCCCTGTACAACCGCAGCGCAACACCTGTGTTTCATAACAGCATCCTCTGGAACAACAGGGTGGGCACCGATCCCAGTCAGGTGAAGAGCATCGACAGTGCGTTGCCTGATTTCAGAAACAGCCTGATTCAGGGCTCAGGGGGAAGCACCGCCTGGGATGCCAGTGTCGGAACTGACCTTGGGAACAACCTCGACCAGATGCCTGCCTTCGTGAGTGAAGCCAGCAATGATTACCGCCTGAAAACCTGCTCTCCAGCCATTGATGCCGGGGACAGCAACCTGACGGCCCTGTCCACCGATTTTGCAGGCAACAACCGTTTCTTTAATGACACCAACACCACCGACACCGGAAATGCAGGAGGTCAGGCTGCAGTGGTGGACCTGGGTGCACTGGAGCGCACCAGCAGCCTTGCAGGAGCAGATTGCTCGGTGATCCGGGTGAATCCTGCAGCCACTGGAGAGGGAAGCGGAGCCACCTGGAGCGATGCAGCCACCAGCCTGCCTGAAGCCCTGTACATTGCCAACAACACCACAGCCCGCAAAGAGATCTGGCTGAAAGGGGGCACCTACACCCCGATGGACGGCAGCACCCAGCTGAGCCGTTTTGGAGTGGCCTTCTTCAACAATGCTCTGGACCGCAATTACACCTTCCCCATGACTGCAGGGGTGAAACTCTACGGCGGTTTCGCTGGCACCGAGTCACTCTCCAGCCAGCGAAACATCAACAGCAATGTCACCATCCTGTCTGCAGACATCGACAACAACGACACCCGCACAAATGGGGTCACCCTCAAGGCCAGCGACATCTCTGGCAGCAACAGCTACCACCTGCTGTACATTGTGGGCAGTTCCAGCAATCCTGTGACCTCCAGCACCGAGATCAGTGGCCTCACCATCACCGGGGCCAAAGGGGATGGTTCTTTCCCCAACAATTATGGTGCTGGATTCTACTGCTTTGGTGAGTTCACGGGCAATGAGTGCAGCCCCACTTTTACTGATGTGAAAGTGTATGGCAACACCGCAGTCTATGGTGGGGGAGGTGGGTATCTGGATGCCTACTATGGGGGAACGAGCAGCCCCACTTTCAACCGTGTCCTGTTCAGTGGAAACACCACTTCAGGGACGGCCACCGCAAATGCCAGTGGGGGAGGAGCCCTGTCTGTGCATGTGTCTGAGAATGGAACGGCAAACCCCTCCTTCACCAATGTGGTGTTCTATGACAACAGCAGCCACAACCACGGTGGAGGGGTGTTGACCTACAGAAAGGACACCTCCCAGGGCACCATCAACTCCACCTACACCAATGTGACCTTCTACAAAGATGTGGCTGTCAATTATGGAGGAGCGATCTACAACTACTACACCACTGGAACGGTGCGCAACTCCATACTGGCCGGAAGCAGTGACAAAACAGGCCAGTGGCCCGTGTGGAACGACAATTCCACCCTGAACATCAGTTACAGTGTGGTGGAGCGCTCCATCTCGGATGCCGGAACGGATGGGGGCAACAATGTGGGCCTGATCTACCCTTACGGCAAGCCCCTGTTCAATGATGCTTCCAGTGGAGACCTGACCCTGGTGCCCTGCTCGGTGGCCACCGATGCCGGAAACGGAAGCCTGCTCACTGAAACCGTGGACCTGAACGGCAACCCCCGCTTCAGTGCAGATGGTGGGGTCAGCGACACCGGAAACCAGGGGGGACAGGTTGCCATGGTGGACATCGGTGCTTACGAGCGCCAGTCGGATTCTTCCCTGTGCAACGTGATCCGGGTGGACAAAGACGCCACCGGAGACAAATCCGGGTCCAGCTGGAAAAACGCCTTCACCAGCCTGGCAGATGCCCTGTACATGACCCGCTTCAGTGGCACCAGCCGCCTGGAACTGTGGATTGCAGACGGCACCTACCGTCCAGACGACGGTTATTTCGTGACCGACCTGAGTGGAAGCGTGCTGGGCACCAAAGACAACAACACCTCTGCCACCTTTGAAATCCGGCCCGGCGTCAAGCTTTATGGGGGCTTCGCAGGCACCGAAACTGCAGAATCCCAGCGTAACCCTTACAGCAACATCACGGTGCTGTCTGGAGACATTGACCAGAACGACACCCGTGACAGCAACAACATCACCCTGAAAGCCAGCAACATTTCGGGCAGCAACAGCTTGCACGTGATGTACCTGAATGGCAATGCAGGGACGTTCAGCAGCAGCACGGTGATCAGCGGTCTGGTGGTCACAGCAGGGAACGCCATTGGCTCGGACTTTTACACCAGGCGTGGTGGAGGCCTGTTGTGCTATGCAGAGAACGGTACCACCTGCAGCCCCACATTCAAGGATGTGCGCTTTGTGGGGAACAGTGCCCTGAACGGAGGAGGGGGTGTCTACCTGACCATGTACAACCGTGGCAACAGCACGGCCACCTTCACCAATGTGGTGTTCAGCCAGAACTCCACCACCAGCGGCAGTTCCACCAACCAGGGGGGTGGAGGCCTGCTCATTGACGGCGACACGGGAGGAACGGTCACACCCACTTTCACCAATGTGGTCTTTGACCGCAACACCACCACGGCTTATGGAGGCGGAGTGCATGTGTATGGTCACAGTGCCAACACTTCCTCTCCCACCTTCCTGAACGCCACATTCTCGGGCAATACGGCTTCTGCAGGAGGCTCTGGCATCTACTTCTTTGCAGGCACCAGCCCTCAGGTTGCCAACAGCGTGTTCTGGGCCACTTCTGGAGCTTCTGGAAGTCCCATTGTCAACAACGGCAGTGCACCCAGCATTTCCTACAGCCTGATTCAGAATGGGTTCTCGGGTTCCACCTGGGTGTCTTCTCAGGGCACCAACGGAGGGAACAACGTGAACCTGACGGCTGATCCTTTCGTGAGCAGCAGTTCACCCACCGGAGCAGATGGGTTGTGGGCCACCAGTGATGATGGACTGTACCTCTCCACTGGAAACAGTGGGCTGAACTCGGGCAGCAACAGTGCTGTGTCTGGCCTTTTAACAGACCTCACTGGGGCGAGCCGAATTCAGGGAGGAACTGTGGATCGGGGAGCCTACGAGCGCCTCCCCTGACCTGAGCTGATTCCAGAGGGACAGACCATCAGGTCTGTCCCTCTTTTGATTGTGTGCTGGGCCAGAAAATGTTCCTCTCTTCTCATAAAAGTCATCTTTGTAACGAAATAAAAATTGTGTTGCTGTACGTAGAAGAGTCAAATCATTTGTATGTGCAGCTGATGTGAACATGAGGAACCTGACGAATTGTATGAAATCTCCATGTGAAAGTGTTTGTGCATCCGATAATGTGGCCTAGTTGGATTGATTTTGAGTAGGGGAAATCCTTTATCCAGAGATCAAAAATCTCAATTTCCGCTCAGTTCATTTCCAGCTTCATTTCAGATTGGCTCTGTTCATCAGAAGGCAGGGCATCATTTGAGGGGGTTGAGTCTTATGTGGAGGCGATTCGGTTTAAATGGACTGAATTATTTTTCTTTGTTTATTGCCGTTGCAGTGGTGGTGAGTCTCGCGGTGCTGGTGTACGTGCTGGTGGTGCCCAACTTCTACCGCCAGCCCGAGGTGGTGTACCGCATGCTGGTGGTCTTCAGCCTGCTCAGTCTGCTGTCCATTGTCAGCACCGTGATTTATCAGGCCAGCTATTTCTCCTACAGCGAGTCGGCCTTCCAGCACAACCGCAGGGAGCGCGAACGCTGGAGGAGTGTCTGGAACGAGGTGCTGTTCAATAAAGCCCCCCTGCCCACCAGAACTGCAGACACGGTGGCCGCAGAAGCGCTTTTGCTGCTCAAAGAGCAAATGGACCCCCAGCAGGCCGAAAAAGCCCGCCACACTTATGAAATGAGTGGCCTGCTGCAAAAGGACATGCGCATCATGCGCAGCATGGGAAATCTGGTGAACAAGGTGCGGGTGATTGAACGCTGGGCCATCCTGTGCGATCCCCGGACCCACAAGGTGCTTTATGATTACTGCTTTGCCCGCAACGACGATCTGCGCAGACTGGCCCTGACCTCCCTGGCACGCTCCATGAGCCTGTCCGGGGTCTCCCGCAAGGAAGTGGCGCAGACCTTCCACAACCTGATCCGCGATGACCGCTTCAGCTCAGGATGGATTGAACAGGTGCTGGTGCTCCTCGGAGAAAGAGGCATTCTGCTGTTGCAGGACCTTTTGCGTGACCCTGACATTGAAATGCAGCGCCGGGCTTTGCGTGCCCTGGTTTTCGTGCGGGCAGATGAATGCCTCGATGAATGCATGGCCCTGTTGCAGTCCGAAAATCCGGACATCCGTGCCTCCAGCCTCAAAGTTCTGGCCACCATGAACCAGGTGCCTGCAGAGGCCGTTCAGGACGTGTACCGCCTGCTGGAAGACCCGGTGTGGTTTGTGCGTGCCCAGGCTGCCCTGGCCTGCGGAAGCCTCAAAGGACCCCAGGTCACCACCCGACTGTATGAAAGCCTCGCAGATGAAGTCTGGTGGGTGCGCCACAACAGCGCACTGGCCCTGATTGAACTTGGCCCTGAAGGCCACCGGACCCTGGAAACGGCTCTGGAAGCCCACCCCGACCGGTACGCCCGTGACATGGCCTACCAGTACCTGCAGGTCTCCTGAGGTCAACATGGAAAACAGTTTTCAGGCCACCCTCCTCCACATCATCGAAGTCCTGATCATCACTTATTTCGCCATCCTCAACAGTGTGTATGCCGTCAGTGTGCTGGTGGCCTCTCGCGTGATGGTCGCCACAGCCCTGCGCGGTGAGCGGGTGCTGATGAAGTCCTACCTGGAAAAAGGCTACTACCGCCCGATCAGTCTGCTGGTGCCTGCCTTCAACGAGGAAGAGACCATCACTGCATCTGTGCATTCATTTCTGAACCTGCACTACCCTGAATTCGAGGTCATTGTCATCAATGACGGCTCACAGGACAACACCCTGCAGAAACTGATGGATGAATTCATGCTGGAAAACACCAGTGAATTCCCCTCACGGGTGCTGGAAAGCAAACCCATCCGGGGCCTGTACCGCAGCATCAAATACCCAAACCTGCTGGTGATCGACAAGGAAAACGGAGGGAAAGCCGACGCACTGAACGCCGGAATCATTCATTCCACCAAGCCCCTGTTCTGCTCGGTGGACGCGGACAGCATCCTGGAAGCCCGTGCCCTCATCCGGGTCAGCAGGCAGTTTCTGGAAGATGACCGTCTGGTGGCGGTGGGTGGAACGGTGCGGGTTCTCAATGGTGCCGTCATCCGTGAAGATGCCATCAAGGAAGTGCATTCACCAAAAAGCTGGCTGGAGCGCATTCAGGTGGTGGAATACACCCGGGCCTTTCTGGCTGGACGCTCCACCTTCAGTGCTTTGCAGGTTCTGCTGATCATTTCTGGGGCTTTCGGGCTGTTTTCTCGCAACGCAGTGATTGAAGTGGGGGGATACCGCACCGACACCGTGGGAGAGGACATGGAACTGGTGGTCCGCATGCACCGTTACATGCGGGACAGGAAGCGCAAATACCAGATCCGCTACACCATGGACCCCATCTGCTGGACCCAGGTTCCCAGTGACATGGGCATGCTCAGAAAACAGCGCAACCGCTGGCAGAGGGGCCTCCTGGAAACCCTGTGGACCCACCGGGGCATGTTTCTGAACCCCAGATATGGCCGGATTGGTCTTTTCAGCATGCCTTACTACCTGCTTTTCGAGGCCCTTGCTCCATTGCTGGAGGTGTTCGGGTATGTCTTCACCCTTTATTTGCTGCTGACCCGCCAGCTCAATGTGGATTTCGCCATCATGTTCCTGGTGATGGCCCTGCTGTATGGGACCCTGGTCAGCATGGCTTCCATTGGCATCGAGGGTTTCATGATCAAGCGCTACACCCGCTTCTTTGATCGGGTGAAGATCATGCTGGCCACAGTGTTCGAACAGCTGGGTTACCGTCAGGTGCTTGCTTTTGAGCGTCTCTTTGCCTTTGTGATGCTTTACAGCAAGAAAGGCCAGTGGGACATCCAGCGCAGGGCCCGCATCCAGCGCTAGAACCCTTCTTCCAGGTCAGGCAGGCTGCTCTTCCACGGGCAGCCTTTTTGTCATGTGAGGTAAGAAACCCGAGAGAACAGACCGTTAAATTGTAAATGAAGCAGATGAAACAGCAGCGAAAAGGGCAGCTCTGTAAAATGCGAACCAGCGTCTTCCCATCCCTTTTCGAGTTTCAGCAAAGGAGGTCACATGCACACCCCTGACTGGCTCAAACTGACCTCCGCAGCTCTGGAGTCGTCGTTTGATGCCATCCTCATCCTGGAGATTCAGGTCCCCGAGGCCACCATCCTGTATGCCAACCGCCGGGCTGAGGAACTGACCGGGTACACCCAGCAGGAGTTGCTTGGCCTCAGCCCACGGATGCTGGAAAGCCACCACATCGGGGAGCAGGACCTGATCCAGCTGGCTGCAGCCATCCGGGAACTGAAGCCTTACCACGGAACCGCCAGATTCATGCGCAAAGATGGCAGCATCTACTGGGCAGAGCTGAACCTGGTTCCCATAGACATTGAACCGCAAGGCAGATACTGGGTGTCTGCACATCGGGATGTCACCCGTGAAATGGAGGCCACCGAGGCCCTCAGGAAAAGTGAATTTCTGCATCGGGTGATCATCGAGAACAGCCCCAGTCTGTACCGCATGTACAACCGGGAAGGGAGATGTGTTTATGCCTCTGCTTCAAGCGTACGGATTCTGGGGTACACCCCGGAGGCGTTGCTGGGACTGTCGAGAGAACTCCTGCACTCCGATGATGCAGATGTCTTTCCAGTTCAGGGGTTCAGGGACCTCTGGGCAGGGTTGAAAGACTTTCATCAGTTTGAATACCGCTTGCAGCACAAAAACGGGCAGATGATCTGGGTTTCGAGCACCATGAGGATGATTGGCAGCCCGGACCACCCGGAAGACCAGCTGCTGCTGGTGGTCACCGAGGACATTTCCGCCCGCAAACGGGCAGAGCAGGAGGCGCAGGAGCAGACCGTTCGCTACACCTCCCTGCTGGACCTCAAATACCGCATTCTGCAGGCCAGTCAGCCTTCAGAGGTCACCGGGCAGGCCATTGAACTGGCCCTTCCCCTCACCGAGTACGAGTTTGGCATGTTCATCAGTTTTCAGGGGGATCAGCTCAGGCTGGAGGGTTTTCATGGCGCAGACCGGGAGCACCTTGAACCCCTGCTTCAACAACTGGTGGCCCGCAACACCAGAGCCACCATCCTGCAGCTGCTGCAGGGGACCGAACCTGTTTTCATTTCTGCGGACCAGACCCGCGTGGGTCGCCTGGAAATCCCCATCCGCAAAACCTTTCGGACTTTTGCTGTGCTTCCCATTCATGCCGAAGGGGAAATTTTTGGGGCCATCAGTTTTGCACACCGGGAGGCGGTGCAGGTCTCAGAGAGCACAAAGCGCCTGCTCAGTGCCATTGAGGAACGGGTCAGTCTGGCCTACAGCAAACTGATTGGTTTTCAGCGTCTGGAAGAGTCCCGCGAGGAAACCATGAGAACACTGGGCCTGGCCCTTGAATACCGGGACTATGAAACCAAGGGGCACACAGACCGCGTCATTGACCTCTGTGACCGGCTGGGACAAGGGCTGGGCCTCGATGAGGACACCCTCAAGGAACTGCGCTGGGGGGCCTACCTTCATGACATTGGCAAGATCTCCACGCCAGATGCCGTGCTGCTGAAGCCTGGCAAACTCAATCCAGAGGAATGGGATGTGATCAAGCAGCACCCTGTGGTGGGGTATGAGCTCACCCGTGCGATTCCCTCCCTGCCCGAACGCACCCTGGACATCGTGCTGTACCACCAGGAACGCTGGAATGGCAGTGGTTACCCGGAAGGCCGCAGAGGGGAGGAGATCCCTTTTCTGGCAAGGGTTTTTGCAGTGGTGGACGTGTACGATGCCCTGACCAGTGAACGCCCCTACAAACGGGCTTTCAGCCATGAGGAAGCGGTGGCGCAACTTCTGAAGGAATCTGGAACGTTGCTTGATCCTGAAATTGTGAGGGTGTTCCTGGGGGTGATGGGAGCAGGACCCGGGTTTGATCCCTGAGCCCATTCAGGTCTTGATGCCAGTCGCGCCCAGTTAATAATTGACAAAACATATCAACTATTCTATGATCAACCCTGACGAGCATCACCTGATTTCTGACCTTACGAACCCGAACCTTTGAAAACCTTTCATTGCCCTCCTGACGACAGGGCAGAGCCCCTTTTTTTCGCAACCAGAACATCCTCAGCTGCTGAAGCCTGCGTTTCAGCAGTGACGGTGTGCTGTGTGAAATTCCATGCAAGGAGACTCTCAAATGTCACATTCTTCCAACCCCCGCCAGATCAAACTGGGTGCTTTCCTGATGACCGATGGACACCACATTGCCGCCTGGAGGCATCCTCAGGCCAATCCGTATGCCCACGTCAGTTTTGAGCACTTCAAAGAACTCGCCCAGAAAGCAGAAGCGGCAAAATTCGACACCATCTTCTTTGCAGATTCTGCTGCTGCCTGGGTGGATGGGGAGGGGGTCTTTGCCCACACCTCCAGAGGGGCACACTTTGAGCCCCTTACCTTGCTTTCGGCTCTGGCCACCGTGACCACCCACATTGGACTGATTGCCACCCAGACCACCACCTACAACGAGCCCTACCACCTTGCCCGGAAATTTGCCTCTCTGGACCAGATCAGCGGAGGACGGGCAGGCTGGAACCTGGTCACCTCTGCCAATGGCCGGGAAGCCTTCAACTTCAACCGCGATGCCCACGTGGTTTTCGAGGAACGCTATGACCGCGCACACGAATTCGCTGAAGTGGTGACGGGCCTGTGGGACAGCTGGGAAGATGATGCCTTCATCCGGGACAAGGAGAGCGGGCTGTTCTCTGACCCTGAAAAATCCCATGTGCTCAGCCATGTTGGGAAGCACTTCAAAGTCAGGGGACCCCTCAATGTGGCCCGTTCCCCCCAGGGACGCCCCGTGATTGTGCAGGCCGGATCTTCTGAAGAAGGCAAGGAACTTGCTGCTGCAACCGCAGAGGTGGTGTTTACCGCCCAGCAGACCCTGCAGGATGCCCAGCATTTCTACAACGACCTGAAAGGCCGTCTGGCAAAATATGGACGCAGCGAAGATGACCTGAAAATCATGCCCGGAGTGCTCCCCTACGTGGGACGCACCCAGCAGGAGGCCAGAGACAAGTTTGACCTGATTCAGTCGCTGGTGCTCCCGAAAGTCGGCCTTTCCCAGCTTTCCAACCTGCTGGGTGCAGACCTGAGCGGTTACGACATTGATGGCCCCGTGCCAGACCTGCCCCTGACCAACAACAACCGCAGCCGTCAGGCTTTGCTGGTCGAGCAGGCCAGAAGGGAGGGCCTCACCATCCGTGACCTGTACCTGTCGGTCACCGGAGGACGGGGGCACTGGCAACTGATCGGCACCCCTGAACAGATCGCAGATGAACTGGAAGAGCGTTTCCTCAACCGTGGCGCAGACGGTTTCAACGTGATGGGTCCAGTGCTCCCTGCAGGCCTCGACGATTTCATTGAACTGGTGATCCCGGAGCTTCGCCGCAGAGGAATGTTCCGCCATGAATACGAGGGCAGAACCCTCAGAGAGAACCTGGGCCTGAAACGTCCCGAGAACAGCTTTAAAGTGAAAGCCAGGCAGCTCAGGGAAGCTGAACTGGTCAGGTAGAACCTCCAGTGGGGGAGGAGAAAAAAGAAACGCCGGAATGTTCCGGCGTTTCTTCTTTTCGAGGTGGATCACTTGCCCGAGATCAGGCTGATTGAACCCTCGTGAAGCGTTTGCTCATATCCCACTTTCACGGCGCCCCCAACCATGGCAGAGTGGGCAATGTCGATTTTGGCTCCAGCGTCATTGATGTCGTAGTTGCCGTCCACGGTCATGTACAGGCCGCCTTTCGCGCCAATGTCCATTTCAATCGGGCCAAGTTCTGCAGGGACAGCAATCTTGGCTCCTGCAAACACCGTCACCTTGCCATCAAAGGCATAACCATATTGCTTGAGCTGCAACACCGCATCAGGGTTTCGTCCAGCCTGGGCTTCAATGAAGCGCTCCTTGGGATCTTTAAGCTTCTTGTAGCGCTGGGAGAACTCGTAGGTCACCTGACCGAACAGGGGCCATTTGCCGTCGGAGCCCACTTCCACTTCCACGGCCTCACAGGTGTAGGTCACTTCGATGATGCCTGCAGAAGCCTTGGGTTTGCGTTTGGGCTTCTCGCAGATTTCGGGATCTTCAGGGTCCTCGGCTTCCAGGTCCGGTGGGGGAACTTCATCCTTGCACATGCTGCCGTAATTTCCAGCGGTGAACACATGCATCCCCACCAGACTCAGGTAACTGTTGTAGTGCTGGAAGTACAGGGCACGGGTCTGGGTTTTTGCGGCCTCAAAGAACTCGGGGTCACTGAATTCACCGGTCAGGCCACTCATGATCTTGTGGAACGGACGGTAGAAGGTCCGGTAAGCCATGTCGTACTTCTGCACGTTGCCGACCAGCACAGAATTCCAGTTCTGTCCCGCGCTGCACATGCGTTGCTCATGCTCGATGCGGGCCCTTTCCTGGCAGGCACCGTTGGTGCCGCAGGAGATCTGCTGGGCGGCATATATTTCTGCACTGCTCTGGGCCTGTTTGAAATAAATGTTGTCGGCACTCTCTCTGGCCTTGCCATACTCCACAAAGGCCTCATCCACCTTCTCGTACAGGGCGTCCAGCTTGGGGTCTTCGGGATCAGCAGAGTTGATGGGCCCAAGCAGGTGCAGGGACACCTCACCAGTCATGCGGGTTCTGGGGTCTTTCAGCATGGCATTGGCTTTGGCCTGGATTTTGGGGAACATCTCCAGGTACTTCTGGGAGAAGGTGGATGCCCCCTGTGCAGCACGGCCCATCTCGGTGCTGACGTAATTCAGGGCCAGGGTTGCCGTTTTGGTGTTGGCTGGAATGGGAATGTGAGGGAAACGCCCCTCGACCCCACGGTCCAGTGCGTAAGCCTCCTGCCAGGGTTTCAGGGTGATGGCATCGGCCTCTTCGGACTCCACAGGGCCCTTGTCGGGTCCCACCATGTCCTTGATGGGCTCCCGGTAAGCTCCCAGGCGGTACCACCGTGCAGCTTCTTCGCACTTGCCCTGTTCACCAAGGGCCTGGGCAAGGTTGCGTTTGGCTTCGGGCAGCAGGGGTTCGAGTTTCACGGCTTCCCTGAGCACCACCTCGGCCTGGGCGGGCTTGTTGATGCCCAGCAGGGCATGGCCCTGGTTGTTGAGCAGCAGGGCCTGCTTGTTCAGGCTCCAGGGGGCAGGAGCCGCGTCCTGTCTGGTTTTCGCAGCGTCCAGCAAAGCCAGACTCTCGTACCAGAATCCATAGAAATTGGCCAGACCGGCCAGATTCACCAGATGGCTGGGGTTCTGGGGTTCAAGCTCATGGGCACGCAAGAGCAGGGCCATTGCAGCAAGGGGCTTGCCGTTTGCCAGGGCCAGAGGCACCGCACTGATCGCTCTCTGTGCCGACTGGTACTCGGGCATGGACTTCAGCACTGTGAAAGCCTCAGGGCTCAGAGAACCTTCCAGGGCAGCCTGCAACATGCCGATGGCCTGATCCAGATTCACTTCCTGCTGGCTTCCCGCCAGTTGTTCAGGTTCCAGTGCCGGACGGGGCTGGGAAACCACCTCGCCGGGCTGTTTTGCAAGGTTGTCCAGCATGCCCTTGAGGATGCTGTATCCGGGGTCGGTGGGAGACATCTCCTTGAGGCGCTCCTGCAGTTGCTTCTGGGCCTCAGACATCTGCTGCTGCAGCACCGCCCCCATGTTGGGCATCAGGGTCAGGCCGCCCTCACGGGTGGGGCACCGCACCTGATCGTTTTTCGGAATGGTCTGGATGTTGGTGAACGAATAGATTTCCGGGGCGGCCTGCGCTCCAAGGCACAGGGTGCTGCCCAGCATTAAGAGTGTTCTGTACACGGGTTGGATGGTTCGTTTCATGTGAGCTCCCTGGCAGAAAGCCATGCCTCCTGCATGTTTTCAACCTTACAGGGCAGGCCGTGATTGCAGCATGATTGTGGTCACAACGCCATCAGGGCTCCCTGTCTGAGGTGGATTGAGCCCGGGACTGGACTTCAAACTCCGTTGCGATTGATACGAAAACACATCCCAAACACGTCTAAGGTGAAAGCAGTGCTCTTTTGACCGAATGAGACACGCGATTCAACCCGAGGAGGCATGATGCAAGTTGAACCTTTGACGCTGGTGATTCTGGGGGCCACCGGAGACCTGACCCGCAGATTGCTGTTTCCTGCAGTTTATCGACTGTTTGCCAGAGGGCGCCTGCCGGAACTGAAGGTGGTGGGTTACGCCACAGAGGAGATGTCCAGCAAAGCATTCCAGCAGCACCTGGAAAAAAGCCTGAAAGAATTCGTTCCAAAATTCTCGCAGGAGGTCTGGGACAGACTGAAAGCACAGGTGGAGTATGTTTCAGGAGACCTGACCCCTGAAAAGATCAGGGCACTTGAGCCTCAGGTGGAGGGGAATGCGCTGTTCTATCTGGCCTTGCCGCCGCAACTGTTCGATGATGCCGCTGTTGGACTGGGATCGGTGGGCCTCCACCGAGAAAAAGGGGGATGGCGCAGGCTGATCATCGAAAAACCCTTTGGCTGGGACCTGGAATCTGCAAGAGGGCTGCGAGAAAGACTGCACCAGCACTGGGAGGAACACCAGCTTTTCCGCATTGACCACTTCCTGGGGAAGGAGACCGTGCAGAACCTGATGGTGTTCAGGTTTGCCAACCGTTTCATGGAGCCCATCTGGAACGCTGCCAACATTGCCCAGGTGCAGATCACAGCTGCTGAAACCCTCGGGCTGGAAGGCAGGTACAAGTACTACGATCAGGCCGGAGCAATGCGGGACATGCTGCAAAACCACCTGATGCAGATTTTTGCCCTGACCGCCATTGAACCGGTCAGCAAGTGGGATGCCAACAACCTGCGCCAGCACAAAGTGGAGGTGTTGCAAAGTGTCCGGCCCATTCCGCAGGAGAGGGTCAAGGAGTTTGCGGTGCGTGGACGCTACGGCCCTGGAGTCATGGATGGCAAGAATGTTCCAGGCTATCTGGAAGAAGAAGGTGTTCCTCACGACTCCCGCACCGAGACCTTCGCTGCCATCAAACTGTACATCGACAACTGGCGCTGGGAGGGAGTTCCCTTCTACCTGCGCAGCGGCAAGCGCATGAAACAGAGCTACACCGAGGTGGCGGTGCAGTTCAAAGAGGTCCCGACCCAGCTTTTCTCAGGCGTGGAGGACCTCAGCAACTGGCTGATCTTCCGCATGAAACCCGAAGAGAAAATTGATCTGGTCGCCTATGCCAAGACTCCGGGACTCAATCTGGAGACCCGCACGGTGGTCCTGTGCACCGAAATTTCCAGAAAAGAGGAAATGGATTTCACCGCCTACGAGCAACTGATCATGGACGCAGCAGAAGGGGACCAGACCCACTTCCTGCGCTTTGATGAAGTGGAAGAGGCCTGGCGCATCCTGGACCCCATCCTCAAAGCGTGGCAGCACGGACAGCCTGAAGAGTACGCCTCGGGTTCACTGGGGCCAAACGGTCAGGGTCGCCTGATGGACCCGGGTCACTACTGGCGCAGCCCTGAAGACGATTGAAACTTGAGTTCCCAACCTGTCGTATCTGTTTCAAATTGATCCAGAAAGGAGATTGGACATGAATGTGGAACAGGTGATTGTGAGTGAGGTCTGGCGAATGCTGCCCTGGTGGCAATGGGTGCTGGGGGCCGTTCTGGCCCTTCCATTCACTTTGCTGATGGGCCATGTGCTCAGGAGGGTTTTTCCGTATTGGGTGGAGGACAGCAGCAGGACAGCCTCCCAGGGCTTCAAATAGAGCAACAGTTTTCAGGTCAACAGGACCAGAGATCGGTCATTCTGGTCCTGCTTTCATTCCTGCCCGTTGTTCCTGAACTGCAACTCGTACAGGTCGCGGTACAGTCCTCCTTTTGCCAGCAGTGCTTCGTGTCTGCCTTCTTCCACAATCCGGCCCTGATCGAGCACCACAATGCGGTCTGCACTGCGGATGGTGGAGAGCCTGTGGGCAATCACAAAGGTGGTGCGGCCCTGCATCAGCGTGTTGAGGGCTTCTTGCACCAGCGATTCCGATTCGGAATCCAGAGAACTGGTGGCTTCATCCAGAATCAGCAGCCTGGGATTCTTCAGAAGGGCTCTGGCAATGGCAATGCGCTGCCTCTGGCCTCCAGAGAGCTTGACCCCACGTTCACCCACCACGGTCTGGAATCCTTCAGGAAAACGCCCAATGAATTCATGGGCATTCGCTGCCTGGGCGGCCTCCCGCACTTCTTTTTCAGTGGCACCGGGTCTTCCATACAGGATGTTGTCGGCAATGGTTCCTGAGAAGAGCAGGGTTTCCTGGGGAACGATCGCAATGTGTGCCCGCAGTTCTTCCAGGGACAGGTCGCGCAGGTCCACCCCGTCCAGTGTGATGCGGCCTGCAGTGACGTCATAGAACCTGGGGATCAGGGAAACCAGGGTGCTCTTGCCAGACCCACTCGGGCCCACAATGGCGACCACCTCTCCCGGGTCTGCCTGCAGGTTGATGTTCTCCAGAACATGCCCACGGTCACCGTAACCAAACTGCACCTGCTCGAATTTCACCCGGCCCTCGGCCCTGGACAGGGACACAGGACGTTCAGACTCTTTGAGGTCCGTGTGGGTGTCCAGCAGCTCAAAAATGCGGCTGGAGGCTCCAAGGGCACTCTGGACCTGGGCAAAAATGCTGGTGAGTGTGCCCACTGTGCCCGCAATGTTGAAGGTGTAGAGCACGAAGGTCAGCAGTTCTCCGGGGCTGATTTCTTTGAGGGCCACCAGACGCCCCCCATACCACAACACCAGGGCCAGGGCCGCAAAAATTGAAAAGAAGATCATGGGGCCCAGAAAGGCGCTCATCCTGGCCCGCTGCAGGGCCACTTTCAGGGAAGCCTGGATCAACTCTCCATAACGGGTGGTCTCCACGTTTTCTGCGGTGAAAGACTGCACCACCCGCACCCCACTGATGGTCTCCTCGGCGTGGGCGTTGGCGTGGGCCACCTGGTCCTGGAAGGCCTTGGACATCTGGCGGATCTGCCTCCCCAGAAAACGGGCAATCAGGGCCACTGGAGGCACAACAGAGAGGATCAGGAGGGTGAGCTTCCAGTTGGTGAAAAACAGGATGGCCAGCGTTCCGAGCAGCACAATGGGCAGGGTGAACACCTGAACCAGGGTGGTGGATACCACCGACTGCACTGTGGAGATGTCTGAAGTCAGGCGACTGGTGATGTCGCCTGTGCGGTTGTTCTCAAAGAAGCTGGAAGAGAGCCCCAGCAGGTGCCGGAACAGGGACTTGCGCAACTCTGCCACCACGCTTTCTCCAGTGCGGGCAATCAGGTAGTTCTGGATGCCACTGAAGATGGCCTGCCCGGCAAATACCCCCAGCAGGATGGGCAGAATGCGGTTCAGCTGATCCAGGTTGGCCTCAAGAAAAGACACATCGATGAGACGCCCCACCAGTTGTGGAAAGAGCAGGTTGAATGCTGTGGAAATCAGGCTGGCGATGCCCGCCACCACCAGCCCTCCCATGTAAGGCCGGGCGTAGGCCAGCAGGCGCGACAGCTGTCTGAAGCTGTTGCGGTTCAGGGGTTGCCGGGAACCAGGAGACAGCGGGGGAGAACGGAACATGGCTCCATCCTATCCGTGTTTTGCCCGTTCAATGCAGCTCGGATTGCTTTTTGCAATTCGAAACTTTGCTTCTGCCTGTGCCACTCAGGGATTTCCCTTATCTGCTGGCAGTCCAGCAGCCCTTGATGAACTGCAACCAATCAGACAACATGGTTGTAAGGAGACAACATGGGGACCAAAAGGTTCATCAACAACACTGGCTACAACGTGAGTGTCACTCTGGCTGTCCCTGAGGGTGCAGACCCAGGCCCTTCAGTGTTCACCCGCAATTTTCAGCTGTCCGTGGCTGGAGATCAGGTGTACACCTACAGCGATGACCTCAATCCGTTTCTGAATGGCATCAGTGTGGCGGCCTCGGACACAGAGCAGGGGACCATTGTTGGTGCAGATTTTATTGGTTCCCAGCGGGGCACCACCATTGACAATGACCTCAACATGAATGACACAGTGTTGATCAATCTTCAAAGCCGAAACATTGTGCTGGCTTTTGAAAACACAGGTGTAGGGTCACAGTAACACCACACAGAAGAAAACCCCGACCACTGGCCGGGGTTTCATATATTGATCACACACTCCTGAGGATCTGAACAAGAATAGCATGTCCTGGTTACGCCAGGGTTACGACGGTCACATGGAGGCGTGTGTCAACATCAAAACAGCCCGAGGCATCACGGCACTCGGGCCATTCAGAGGAGCTTTCCAGGCTGGAACAGCCCTCTTTGATTTTCTTTAGGGGCTTCTTGAGTATGGTCGATGTCCCCTGGCAATTGCAAGGCCAAAAGAAATTTTCTGGGTTGCCTGTTGGTTTTTTTGCAACTCTGTGCACAAAACCATCAAAAAGGAGAGCAAGTGCTCTCCTTTCAACAGAATCGGATTTTTATCCCCCCACGTGAACGTAAGGTCGGTGTTGCGGATCGGGTTCCGCCTTGCGCAGGATTTCACGGGTGACGGGTGCAATGTCCCCCTCACCGAACAGGATGAAGCGCAGCAGGTACAGAATCGGGTTGCCTTCGGTCCAGCCAAAATAGATGTGTGGGATGCGGCCTGTTTCATCCCGGATGTGCAGCAGGGAAGCGGCCAGAGCGTTGGGCACACTGGAACTCGTGCCCCTGAGGATGCGGTGGGGTCCCACCTGCACACCCTGCAGATCCAGACGGTGTGCGAAGTCAGAAGCGTCATCAATGCTGATCTCCAGAAACAGCACCACGTCGTCTTCGGGGATGTGGGTGTCGTCCCGCACCTGGGCTTCTTTCAGGCGGTATTCCCGTTCATCTCCGGCATTTTTGCGGTTGGCGATGATGCGGATGCGTCCGTGGTTGTGCCTGGCCTCTTCACGCACAAAACGCTGTGCGGCCTCATCCAGGGTGACTTCTGTGACCCGCAATTCGGTGGCGCGGAACACCCGCGAAATCAGGGAAGTGAAGGTGATCAGCAAAATGAAGAATCCTGCGATTTTCAGACCTCCGAGGTCCTTGAAGAGGTTGATGGCGATGGTGTATGCAAAAAGCAGGGTGACCACTGCAAAAAATCCCATGAGCACCTTCTGCTTCTTGTGCTTGGCCGATAAGGTGGTGGCCACAGCAGCCGAGCCCATCAGGGCCAGAACGCCAGTGGCGTAGGCAGCAGCCTGGGCATTCACATCTGCTTTGAAAATGATGGTGACCACGAAGGCAATCAGGGTGAAGATCAGGACCAGAGGTCTGGAGGCCAGCGTCCATTCGGGGGCCATGCCGTATTTGGGCAGGTAGCGGGGCACGATGTTCAGGAGTCCTGCCATGGCGCTTGATCCAGCGAACCACAGAATCAGGATGGTGGCAACGTCATACAGGGTGGCAAACCAGGTGCTGAAGTGTTCGTGGGCCAGATAGGCCAGAGCACGGCCATTGGCTTCTCCTCCAGGCTGGAATTCCTGGGGGGGAATCAGCAGGGTGGTCACCAGGCTGCTGCACAACAGCATCACACTCATGATCAGGGCGGCAGCGGTGAGCAGCTTCTTGCCGTTCTGGATTCGGCCCACAGGGTTCTGCGGGGTGTCTTTCGGACCCCCTTTGATCTGGGGCATCACCAGCACGCCGGTCTCAAAGCCTGAAAGTCCCAGGGCCAGATAGGGAAACAGCAGGAAACTGGTTCCGAAAATCGACCACCAGTTGTGAGACTGGAAAATCTGTTGTTGCCAGCTGGTCCACACCTGGGGATTTTTGAAGATCTCGTAGAAGCCTTCCATCACCACCACGGCACTCAGGCCGATGTAAAGGGCAACGAGGGCAATGGCAATGCCGATGGCTTCCTTGAAGCCTTTCAGGAACACTGCACCCAGCAGGCCAATCAGGACCAGGGTCAGCCCTACCGGGTGGTCCATCCAGTGGGGAACCAGTGGGTTTTCGATGATGTGGGCCGTGGCGTCGGCGGCAGAGAGTGTGATGGTGATGATGAAGCCAGTGAGGGCAAAGCCAATCAGGATCAGCACCAGGAATTTTTCCTGCCAGAAGGAGAGCAGGCGTTCCAGCATGCTGATCGACCCGTCCCCGTGAGGAGACTCTTCAGCCACACGGCGGTACATGGGGAGTGCGCCAAAGAGAGTCACAATGACCAGAACAAGTGTTGCAAAGGGGCTCAGCGCTCCTGCCGCCAGTGCTGCGATCCCGGGCTGGTATCCCAGGGTGGAAAAATAATCCACTCCAGTCAGGCACATCACCTGATACCAGGGATGGGTGTGTTTTTCAGCTTTGCTTTCGGCTTCGAAAGGGCCTTCGATGGTCTGTGTCTGTCCCTGGAGCAGCCACCGCAGAAAGGGAGATTGAGGACGAAGAGGGGTTCTGGTTTTCGGCATTGGAATCCTTACCGCAAGGTGAATTTTACAGCGATGAGACAGACAGAAGTCCGTCTGGAGGGTCTGTTCGGGCCGCTCCGTCTGCCATCGTATCAGTTTTTCCTCCCGTTGCCATCCAGCTGAAACCCTGCTGATGTCTGCTTTTCTTTCAATCGAAAGCCATGCAGATCAATCCCGTTGCAGATGGATAAATGACAGGTCGGAAACTGAATTCAATCTGAAAATAGGCAAGTCATGTATGTTCCATGAACCCACCATTAATTTCGTTCTGACGCTCCCATGTTTATTTTCACTCCACAACCGTTAGAGTATGTGCATGGTCCACATCTATGAACGCAAATATCCCTGCCCCTGTTCACGGAGTACCATCACCACCACCACCACCGAAGACCCGATGACAGGCACCACCACGACCTATCACATGGATTGCATATTGTGTGACCGTGCATATGAGATCATGCAGCTTTCTGCAAGGCGCATCCACAAATTCCAGTCTCCTTTCTCGATGTATGTGCGGGTGGTGAAAAAAAGAGAAGCTGAACTCTATGAGAACCTCTTTCAGGAGTTCTACCAGTTGCAGACCCAGTTGCTCACCCGTTCCAAACAGCAGTACCTCACAAGCTTTATGGAAGCTGTGCTGTCTGGAGAAGGAAAAAGAGGCATCTGGCTGAAACTTCAGTCCATTGCCGGTGAACCCACGCGCACCCTCAGGGCTTTCTACCGTTACACCCGCAAGCGCATTGAGGAAATTGTGCGCAGCCACTTCACCCTGGAGCGCCTTCCCAGCATCCTGAACAACCTGAACATCAAGGACCCTGAAATCCAGACGATCTTTGGCCGCATGGAGCAGATCCAGCGCCAGATCCACCACCTGGAAGAAGACATGATCAACAATGCCTACCGTCTGGAGGCGGGTGTGACTGTGCAATAAATCTCAGCGTCAGAAATGTAACGTGATTTTGCCCTTCCCCATGTGATCTTGCTGTCTCCTGCAGCCTGGACTGTGGGGTTTTTGTGGTGCAGCCTCCAGAATGGGCTGGATTTGGGGCAATTCCTCCTGTGAACCCCTGAACAGGCCTTTATGCTTTGCACCATGAGACAGAACAAAAAGGAGGCAGCAAGCACCAGACTGTCCACCCCCAACAAGAAATTTGATTATTCGCTGGATTATCCAAACCTCAATTTGCGCGAACATCCCGAGCTTTATCGGGTGGGGGTGGGCGAGCAGGGCGTTTTGCTGGTTGAACCGTACAAGAGCGAAATCCTTCCTGTCTGGCGCTTCAAGACGCCAGAGATTGCCTCAGAAAGCAGTGAGGCCATTTACCGGATGTTCCTGGAATATCTGGCCCGGGAGGATTTTGTGGGTGCGGACATGGCCCGCAAATTCATGCAGATGGGGTACACGCGGGCAAGGCGTTATGCCAACCACAAAAGTGGCCGCAAATATGATGCTGTCACCGGAGAGTTGCTGCCCAATGAAGAGGATGCCGTCAAGGCGGCCGCTGCACTGGTGTTTAAAGAGAAGCTTGCACTGCTGAATTCCAATGCAAAATACCAGCAGATGAAAGCAGAGCACAAATCAAAATACGGTTGAAGTGTTTGGGTCTGTCGTCTGGCACATGGTCTGTTCAGCCGGGGACACGTCTCACCCACACCGACCCACTGGCCTGAGCGATCTGGGTTTCTCTTTTCTTCGATCACCAGATCTGTTATGCTATTTACATATGATCTGTTTGTATTCCGCTTTTAGTGAATCCATGTCGGTGAGGCCACCTGCATGAAACAGCCAACCCTGGAGCAGCAGCAGATCATCCAGCACAACAAAGGAGCTGCGCTGGTCTATGCGGTGGCCGGAGCAGGCAAAACCACCTGCCTGACCCAGCGCATTGCAAGGCTGGTCCGGGACGGCATCTTCCGTCCAGAGCGCATTCTGGCAACCAGTTTCAGCCGTGAAAGCGTGAAGGACATCCAGAGCAAACTTGCTGGTGGCCCGGAAGTGCAGAGGGTGCAGGTCAAGACCCTGCACGGCGTGGGTCTGCATGTCCTGAAAAAGGCCGTTCAGATGGGGCTGTTGCCTGAATTCAAATCCGAAGCAGACAGCGAAGCCACCCGCTCTCGGCTGATCAAACAGGTTCTCCGGGAGTCCAGGTTGCGGGGCCTTCCCATCCCGGACCACTTTGACCTCGAAGATTTCATGAATTACGTGGGGTCCTGCAAGGCGTCTCTCAAATACGCTGAACTGCTGGAATGGGATTTTCCAGAAACCGCCCTGAAGGTGATCTCCCAGGCAGAAGCCCCCGAAGGACTGCCCCACTATCTGGAGCTCTACCGGGCCTTTGAGCGCCACAGGGAACGGGAGAACTTCATCACCTTCGATGACATGATCGGACTTGCCTGGGACCTCTCGGTGAAAAACCCAGACCTGATGGAATGGGTGTCCAGCCAGTACGACTGTGTGCTCATCGATGAATTTCAGGACCTCAACCTGGCCCAGTCGGAATTTGTGCACCTGCTCGTCCAGAACCACCTGAACATCATGGCCCTCGGAGACGACGACCAGACCATTTACAGCTGGCGCGGATCGAGTCCCGAATTCATTCGCAACTTCCAGCAGCGTTACGCGGCCCGCAAGTACCACATCACCCACAACTTTCGGTCCTGCGCAACGCACCTGGCCCTGGCCAATTTTGTGATCTCCCAGAACGAGAACCGGGAAGTCAAACACCTCAGGCTCACCAGGGGCTTTGAGGGGATCACGGAAGTGCATGGGGTGGATTCACAGTTTGAAAGTGCAAAACGCATTGCGGACCAGATCGAGCAGAACCTTGAAAAGGGCTTCAAAGTGCAGGACCACGCAATCCTGGTTCGCACCTATGCCATGACCCCCTTCATTGAAACGGAATTCATCGAACGGCAGATTTCCTACCGGATTCTGGGAGGGCACTACTTTTACAAGAGAGAGGAAATCCGGGTGCTGCTGGACTACCTGAGGGTGGCCCGCACCCTGTACCAGCTTCAGACCGGAACGAAGCTCGACCCGGTGCAGCTCAGGGACCTCAAGACCCAGATGCTCTCCATCATTGGAAGCCCTCGCCGATACATCACCCGCCAGTACATCAACTCGCTGTTCATCCGCCTGCTCGGTCAGGAAGACCATTTGCTTGCGCAAATCCAGCTGGACAGTGAGAATCCCAACCACCAGCGCTTTCAACACGGGCTTCAGGCCTTGCATTTTGTGCTGGACAGCCTCGCTCGCATGGTCGCCTACGATGCGGAGGCCTACGCTGTTCTCGAAAATCTGCTCTACTGGACCGATTACGAACAGCACCTGCTGGCCACCACCGCCGACCCGGAACTGGCAGAGGCCAGAATGCTGGGGGCCAGAAACCTGATTCGTTATGCTTCAGGTAAGGGCAACACCGAGGACTTCCTGCAGCACATGGAGTTCGTGATGTTCCGGGAAACCACCCTCGACGCCATCAGCGATGAACGGGTGCTGATCACCACCCCTTACCGGGCCAAAGGGCTGGAATGGCCGGTGGTGTTTGTGCCCGGACTCAACGAGGGAAGCGTCCCCTCCATGCGCAGTCTGGAGGACCCTGCACAGCTTGAGGAAGAGAGGCGGGTGCTGTATGTCTGCATCACCCGGGCCAGAGAACAGCTTTACCTGTACCACACCGACCGGGAGGATGCCCCTCCGATCAGCCGTTTCCTGCTGGGCAAAAACGAGGAGAAGGCAGACCCGGAAGACCTGTACACCTACCAGAATGTCCTGCAGGAGGTGGGTCACATTCAACAGGCCCTCCAGAAGCCAGAAGAGGAACCCCTGACCCCGCAGGACGTGCATGCCCTGGTGCGTTCCGTTGCTGACCACCACTTCCGCACGTACCTGCAGCACTACGCCTACCATCACTTTGACCTGGACCATCTGATGGTGCTCAGCAGCAAGGTGCTCGGGGCTGCAGAGGGCCTCAAAGCCCTGTCCCATTTCACCGAGGAAGAATTGACCGTGTGGGAGAGCTACGGTCAGGCCCCGGAACCCATGCAGTTCACCCAGAAGGACCTGGAGGTCTACGCCAGAACCCTGAACCTGCATGCCAGCAGGAGCGCCTGATCAGGAAGAAAGGGTCAATTCCTGACGTTGCGGGCTCAGGTGCTCAAAGTTTGGCTCTGGATGCATCAGGAAAGCCGTGTGGGAAATGTTCCAGGCGTAGGCCCCTGCCATTGGGAACACCACCCAGTCACCCACTGCCGCTCCGGAGATCCAGGCACCTGAGCTCAGGCGGTCTTTGGGGGTGCAAAGCTGGCCCACCACATGGACCTGAAGGTCTTGCACCTCAGGTGTTTTCAGGTTGATGACCTCAAAAGGATGGGAATGCCCTTGCGCTGCCGGAGTGCGGAAGTGATGGGTGCCCCCCTGAAGGAGCAAGAAGGTCTCTCCGTGACTTTTTTTGATGTCCAGAATGGGTGTGGCGTAATAACCACAGTGGGCCACCATGCTGCGACCCGGTTCGATGCGCAGGTCCAGATGGGAATGTTGCTGCAGGGCTGCTCCCAGCGTTGCCCAGTCGTATTTCTGCTCCGGGTGCTGGTAATTCACCCCCATCCCTCCTCCCAGATTGATTTCATGCCAGTCCAGATGGTGCTTTCTGGTGAACCCCTCAAACCACCTGAGGGCTTCCTGCAACAGCACAGCATGTCGGTGTGCGTCCCTGATCCCTGAAGCCAGATGCAGGTGCACCCCGTGACAGACCAGTTCAGGGTGCTTTCTCAGCAGGGTCAGGGCTTCTTGCAACAACACCTCATCCATCCCGAAAGGAGAGGGTTTTCCGCCCATTGCCAGGGGCGCATCTGGCAGAGACAGGCCCAGATTGACCCTCAGCAGGATGTGCGCACGCTGGTTCAATCTCCGGGCGATGTCTGAAAGCTGCACGAGTTCACGGGGACCCTCAACGTGGATGCGGTGCACCCCGGACCTGAGGGCAAACTCCAGATCGGCAGGCAGCTTTGAGGGGGCTCCAAAAGACACCTGTGCATCAGGATGGTGGTGCACCACATGGCGAAATTCTCCGCCAGAGGCCACCTCGAATCCATCCACAATGCCGTGCAGGGTCTGCAGGATCTGGGGGTCCGGGTTGGCCTTGGCTGCATAGAGCACCCTGACCCTGCCCAGATGCTGCTTCACCTGCTTTGCATGGTGTTGCAGTGCATCCAGGTTATACAGGTAGGTGGGGTGGGGCTGAAGCCCAGAGATTCTTTTGCGAACCGTCTCAGGAATCACCGGAGCTCCTTCAAAGGGTTTGCAACGGGCACGTATCCCGCTTCCCGGTCTGCCTGGCGTTGCCAGCGGTTGAGCAGGTTGGCCTTGCCAGGAAGGGGAGATCCACTGAGCAGGTCCTGAAGTTCAGGCTCTGCGCCAAATTTCTGCTGGTGGGCCTCAACCTCATCCGCCAGGGCCTGCCACGCGTCCTGCTTGAGCTGCGGATTCTGAATCAGGATGCCTTTGCCCACTTCCAGCAGGTGGTTGACCAGCAGGCAGTAGGCCACCCGCTTCCAGCCCTGATCCCGGTCGTAGGTGATGGCTTTTCGGACCTCTTGTGGTGCATTCTGGAGCAGGTCAGAGTGGTGTTCGGGCAGCACCTTGGTGCCCTCCAGATCCCGGAAGATGGCCTGGGCAGGCAGGCCGTCACGCAGCACGATCAGCACATTCTGCAGGTGCGGTTCCAGCACCACACCATGCTGGAAAAACAGGTGGAGCACGGGAGCCACGGTTTGCCTGAGGTAGGCTTTCCACCAGGGCAGCAGGTCTTTTGAGGAAACACGGGAGAGGTGGGCTGGATGCTGGGCTGCCTCATCGGTCAGGGTGGCACACAGGACCAGGGCCTCTCCGTCCCGGAGGTCAGGGGCAGGGTTTTCCCGGAGCAGCATCCCCAGGTATTCCTTGCTGTGCGTGTCCAGTTTGACCGTGCAATATGCAGGTTCCAGCAGAACACGGGTTTCAGGGAACACCTGCGCCAGATCCTGCAGCACCGGACGCATGTGCTCTGTCAGCAGGGCTGCCCCGGTCAGTTCGTAATGGGCGTTCTTGCGCAGGCAGTTGGTGATGCGGGCATGCAGGCTGAACTTGTAGAACCAGGGATGGCCCTCACGGTACAGGGTGCGGATGCTGGAGGTCGGAGCGTAATGCACGCTTCCCTCGCCCAGGTCCAGCAAAATTCCCTTTTCCAGTGCCTGTTTGATGGCAGGTTGTGCCAGGGCCAGTCTGGCCTGCCAGGGGTGGGCGGGCAGCAGACGGTACCCTTCTGGGGCCTTGATGTTTTCGTGCTCAAACCGGGTGAGGTCGGGTGCGTTGGTTTCGAAATAAGCCTCTTGCACCGCAAAATACCTGAGCACAAATCGGGTTTTCAGTTCAGGGGAGTATTTCTCCCAGCTGCTCAGGCTCCCAGAGCGGCTCTTTGGGGTCGGGTGAAAACGGTGCCCCAGGGTCAGGGATTGTTCGGAATGCAGGTAAGAATCCTGGGGGGCAGGGCTGGCATCCTGCAGAAAACGCAGGGTGAAACGGGCACTCTCCTCAAGCTGATGCAAGAATTCAGGGTTTTCTTCACCTGTCTGGGCGGTCAGTTCGCGGGCCAGCACCTCCCCCACCTCCTGCCACCTTGTGGGGTGCCACTGGTGGTGCACCTTCAGCCAGATCTGCTCTCCAAACTGCAGGGGATCAGCAGACTGCAGGGCCACTTTCAGCAACTGATGGGTGCGTGGGAGTTCGATGTGCAGGTCTCTGCCCACCTGACGGGTGGGAGGTTGCAGCTCCCTGAGGTAGCAATTGAGCAGGTTGTGCCAGATGAAACGTTCCACATGAAGGGTCTGGACGGTCATGAAGCCTCCTTGAAAAGTGAAGTCTGTTTTGCCGGAATCCGATCAATCGGTGGTGGCCTGCTGTAAGGTTCGGGCAGGCGAAAGGGTGAGCAGCACGCTGACCAGGGCAACGGTTCCTGAGAGCCAGAAGGTCCATTCCATGTGGGTGCTCAGGAGGCTGGCAAGAATCCCTGCCACCACGGCGCCACCCTTGCCGTAGGCCTCCAGCACCCCGAACAGCTGACCTCTGGGATGGTGTTCTGCCAGTTCTGCCGCCAGGTCGTTGATGGACGAGATGCACAGGGCCATCCCGAAACCCAGCACCAGACGCAGCAGGCCCAGCAGGAGCAGGTCGCTGGCCCACAGGTGCCACAGCAAACTGATGCCGACCAGCACAAATCCAGCACCAAGGGTCCAGCCCTGCGGGAGTCTGGGAAGCAAGGGAACCGCAAGCAGGTAGGCCAGATGGGGCAAAGAGAACAGCAGCCCTGGGACCCAGGAAAGGGTGGTCTGGTGGCTGATGTGGTCAATGAAATAAGGAAAACTGAGGATGGTGGACAGCACAAACAGAAACTCCAGCCAGAACACCCGCTGCCCTGCTTTCAGGGAGACTTTTTTCTGGGTGCGCTGATGTTTCGCAGTCACTGGAGGTTCAGGCAGGAAAAAGGTGAGAAGGGCAGAAATCAGGGGCAGCAGGCAGAACCAGCCGTAAAGCTGCAAGACCGGATGATGCTGGATCAGCACTCCCACCAGCACAGGGGCCACCAGCAGGGCCAGACGGGCAGAACTCTGCATCAGGGTCAGGGCACGGCTGAGGGTTTTTCCTTTCAGCTGGTTTCCCAGGTAGGCGCTCGATGCCGAGAAGGTGCCGCCCAGCAGCCCTTGCAGCATCAGGCTGAGGGCCAGCATCAGGGGACTGTTTGCCTGACTGGTCAGAAAGTAACTGACGGCGAGGCCAAGCTGGGCACGGATCAGCAGTTTTCGGCTGCCGTAACGGTCTGCCATTTTGCCCCAGAACGGCGCACTGATCGCCACACAGATGGTGGGCAGGATGTACAGGATGCCAGCCCACCTCGTCCCATCTCCTCCCATGCCTCTGAGGGCCTCGGTGAGGTAAGGGGGGAGCCCGAGGGCGGTGAAGGCAGCCACAAAATGGCCCAGCACCACCATCAGGGTGACCTGTCCGGTCATGGGGTCCTCAGGTAATTGGGGGCCTGGCGTCGGTAACTCTTGTTGATGTCACTGACCCCGAGGTCCGCTTTGGGAAACAGGGTTCCTGCACTGAGCATGGTCTTGCTGGGGAAATGCACATCTTCCAGCAGGCGTTTTCTGAAATGGCCTGCAAAGGGTGAATCCTGATGCTCATCCAGCAGCCTTTCGATGCAGTGTCGCACCCCCTGAAGTTCGGTGTGCAGGTCAATCAGTCCTGCTTCTGCAGCCTGTCTGAGCACACTGGTCACGCACAGGTGCAAGATGATGGTGATGAACATGTCGGCCAGGGCGTCCACGCTGTCGGTGGGCAGACAGGGGTCCCCGAAAGGCAGGAGCTTCTGGGCCAGATCAGGGTGTTTGCTCCTGAAATGCTCCCAGTGAATGCGGGGGGCATCGTTGTCCCTGAGCAGCAGGTGCAGACCATCGGGTTTCAGCACCAGGGTGGTGTTCTGCTGGTGGGCCTCCAGCACGATGCCGTGTCGCAGGGCCAGTTTCAGGTGTGTTTCCAGCAGGAGCTGCACGGTGTTCCTCAGGAGCATTCTGGGGCTGGAGGTCAGGTGCTCAATCACCCTGCCTCCATCGGGGTGTGGGGCAAGCAGAGAGGCCAGTCCCACCTGCAAGCTGCCTTTGGGAAGGGCAGGATATTTCCTGAGCAGGTACCCCAGATCCTGGGTGCCTGCATGGCCGTAATGGCTTTCATCGGTCAGCAGCACCTCAGGACCACAGAGTTCACGGAGCACCTCCTGCATGACCGCGCCATCTTTGAAGCACTTTGGCTGCAAAGTGCGCAGGTTGCGGTACCCCAGGGTGCGGATGCGCAGGGGCAGTTTGAGGTGAAGCTCAGGGGCGTCTTCCAGCACCACGGTTCTCAAAGACAGGGTGGGATGCACCTTCAGGAAAGACAGGGGGGCAACTTTGAGCTGCAGATCTGGAGTCAGGCTTTCCACATGATCCAGCGAGTGGGGATGCACAGGCAGCAGGTGATGCTCTGGCAGATCAGGAAGCCCCACATCTGCAAAATCAGGGAAAATCTCAGGCGGCTTGCTGCTCAGAAACACATGCTGTGCTGGCACTGCCACCCAGCGCAGCAGAAACCCCTTGCTGCTTTCGGGGCAGTACATCTGCAGGTCCTGTGGACCAAAGCCCAGCCTGGCAGGCAGGGGATAGATCGGGTGGTCCAGCAGGGCGGCCAGACGGTCAAAGAACAGCAGGTTCTGCTCTGTGGTCTGTTTCGCAAGCAGTTGAGGCATCTGGCTGAGGCGGTACTGGCTGTACTGCTGCGCAGCTTCAAACTCTTCTTTCAGCAGGTCAAAACCAGGGAGGTCCAGCGTCCCGGCAAAATCCAGTGCAGAGATCCAGTTGCGGATGTCTTCATTCCACACTTCAGCAGAGCGGGCCTCCAGCGGGTGCCACAATCCCTCAGGTCTGACGGGAATCAGGTGGGGTCCATGCTGGACGCACAGGCCCAGTGACGGATGCTGCATGGGCGTCTGGTCCAGCCCCCCGATGTTTTCCCTGAGCAGGGCCGTCAGCAGCTTGCGGCTGACCTCCTCCTGCCCGGTGGCCCCTATGAAATCAGCACGGGATGGGGTGAGGCGATGCGCCATTCCAGGCTCCTTTCCAGATCATGCAGGGTGTCCTGAAGCACCACAGGATCAGGGCCAATCATGCGCAGCACCCCCAGGAAGCTCCGTTTGCTGGAGGTCCCATCCACCTGTGACCCCACCTTGCTGAGCACCTGAAACTGGGTGATGGTCCCATTTCGCTCAAACGTCTGGTTTTCTGGGGCAACCGTGACGGTTCCATCCTCTTTTGCAAACAGGTAATGCACCAGAGCGTGCTTTCTGGGGAATTCCAGCGCAGGGAGTTTTTCTCCGGCATGCAGCCTGAGCACCCACTCGAACAACGGAAACTCCAGCAGGTCCTGCAACAGCAGGTCGCACTGGTCCCCGATGTTGCGGTAATTCACCTCGATCAGTGACGCCTGACTGTCCTTCCAGACAAATTCGGTGTGACAGGCCCCAAGGCCAACCCCGAGTTTTGCCAGTTGTTCCAGCACCTGCTGTTGCATCTCTGCAGGCAGATCAGGCTGCCACTCCATGGTTTCTTCAAGAAAGTAAGGGGGTGGGCTGAGGCGCGTTTTGAACCCCCCAAGCACCTGAATGGTTTCACCATCCCCCAGGGTTTCCAGGGTGTAGAGCTGCCCGGTCAGGTATTGTTCGACCACCAGTGGGATTTTTTCTTCACTCCAGACCTGCTGCACGCGGTCACGCAGGGTCAAGGCATCCGGGATGTAATAGGCGTGCCTGCTGGCGACCCCTTCTCTGGGCTTGAGCACCACCGGATAAGGATGGTTGGTGTGCCAGTCCTGATCGGGGTGCAGCACAGTGTGGTAAAAATCCGGGGCCTCAAGCTGCCTGCGCATGGCGGCCTTGTTTTTCGCCCGGTAAGCGGCTTTCCAGGGTTTTCCGGGAAGACCAAAATACTCGGCCAGCAAGGCGGTCTGGGTTTGCAGGTGATCTGAATTCGAGAAGACCACATCGGGTTTGCCATGAGAGGCGACGGCCTCGATCAGGCTTTGCACCTGAAACACATCGGCTTCAATGATTTCGGGTTTGAAAGAGAGGCCTTCATAAGCTTTGTGGTGCAGTTCGGGAACATCGGTGTACAGCATGACCTTCCAGCCGAGTTTTTGCGCTGCGGGCAAAAAACCCTGGGTCACAGCGTCGGTGGGCAGGTATGCAATCAGGGCAAGGGTCAGGGACATGGGTTGACCTCTTTCGGTTGCAGTTGGATTTTGAAAATCAGGTTGAGGGTGCGACCACCCAGGGAACAGTCAGGGAACCTCTTCTGTTCTGAGGGGGATGCTCCAGAGTGTTTTTGGGTGGGCAGGTTGCGGATGTGTGGGTGCAGCCTGCCCAGCAGGTTTCAGGTTTACTTCTGGGTTTTTCCGGTCAGCAGTCCACTGGTGGTGGCCTGTTGCAGAATCAGGTTGATGCCCTGAATCCCGCGCCCCTTGGCCCACAGTTCACGGCTGAAGGTGTAGACCTTTTTGTTCTTCACGGCTTTCAGGTTCTGGTAGAGGGGGTTTTTCTGCCATTCTTTCCAGAGGGCCTCGTCACCTGGGTTGATCATGATCACCAGGGCGTCAGGGTTGTAGGCAATCAGGTTTTCCAGTGTGATCTTGTACTGGGTGTTCTGGGGGTTGCTGACAGGGGTTTTCAGGCCCAGGTCCTGCAGCAGGGAGCCCACGAAGCTCTTGTCGGTGTGCACCCAGAAGTCAGTGGGGGTCATCACGCCGGTCACAAAGGTTTCAGGCCGGGTGAGGATTTTTGCCTTCTGGAAAATGCGCTGGTTGTCGTTCAGGGCCGTCTTTGCCAGACTCTCTTTGCCCACAATCTTTGCCACCACAGAGAACTGCTCAAGCTGGTCCTTGTAGGTGCCGTAGTAGGTGTTGAACATGATGGTGGGCGCAATGCGGTTCAGCTGTTCATAAATGGCCTTGTGGCGCTCGGCGTCTGCCAGGATCAAATCAGGTTTCAGAGCCATGATTTTTTCCAGGCTGGGCTCGGCCAGCAGCCCCACACTGGGCACGTTTTTCAGGCCTTTGGCAAGGTGGGGGAGGGGGCCTGCCCCGTGGTCGGCTACGCCCACAGGTTTGATCCCGAGTTTCAGGAGGGCATCCTGATAGTTGTATTCCAGAGCCACAATGCGTTTGGGGGTGCTTTTCAGTTCGGTGGTGCCTGCAACGTGCGTGATGGTCACGGCCTGCGCTGAGGTGGCAGCAAGCAGGGCGAGGGTAAGCCAGGTTTTCATGTCGGTTCTCCTGATTTCATTAATCCGACTGGATTAGTCGGCATTCAGAGACTAGCATCCGTCTGTGATTTTGGCAACCCTCAAAGGGTGTGGGGAAAACCCCAGGAGCAGCGAAGCAGGAGGGGAAGGATTGAAAAAGCTGTTGCGCACCAACCAGAGTCATCACACAAGTTCACAGTTGACAGTTCACAGTGAACAGCAAGAGAAATGCGTCCAGAAAGCAGAAGCTTGGCCCGTGTCATCATTGATTCTTGCCTGAGATGACGTTGCAGCATTTCCTCAGTCTTCTGCATTTTGCTCTCGGCTTTCGGCCCTCGGCGACAAACATTTCCCTGACAGGTTCCTCCCCTCCCATGCTCCGATAATCCCGAGTTGACAGCTCGGATTTCATGCATTACCATGAACAGCAGAATTCTGACCAAATGGGTCGGAATACAATTTTTGATCAGGAACATCGACCAGGAGGACCATCCTGCTGGCCTGATTCACCTGAGCCGCAAAGGACAGACACCATGCAGATCACAACCTTCCTGAAAACCGCTGCCCTGACCCTGCCCCTCCTGTTTGGTGCTGCCCTGGCCCAGACCACCGTGACCATCAAACACGACGAGGGCACCACCGTGGTCCCCAAAAACCCAAAACGTGTGGTGGTGATCAGTGAAGAAATGCTGGACATCGCTTTTGCGCTCAAACTCAACGTGATCGGGGTGGGTTCTCCCCGCATCCTGCCCACCGATGTGACCTCTGCGGGCAAGGTCAACATCAAGAACCTGGACAAAACCTTCTTCCAATTTGGAAACATTCAGAACGTCACTTATGTGGGCAACTGGATGACCCCCAACATGGAAACCCTGCTTGCCCTCAAACCTGACCTGATCATCCGCCTGTACTGGCAGGGTCTGGGCGAATACCAGAAACTCAGCCAGATTGCCCCCACAGTGTCTTTCAGCACGGACCGTCCCGATGGCTGGAAATCCGCCATGACCGAACTCTCCAAACTCGGGGGCAAAGAAGCCCGTGCCAAACAGTTCCTGAATGATTACGACCGTAAAGTCAAGGCTGCAAAGGCACAACTGCAGAAAGCAGGGGTCTTCAAGAAATACAGCAAGTTCATGGTGATCTGCAGCTTTGCATCTGGCACCGACTACCTCTACACCGGAAACCGGGTGGCCAACGTGATGCGTTCTCTGGGCTTCACCTACAACTTCCCCGAGGGCATCAAAGATGATGGTGGTCTGGTGGGCGTGTATGCCCTCTCCAAAGAAACCCTGTTGAAAGTGCCCGCAGACACCCTGGTGATCAGCGTGCCCTTCACCAACGGAGTGGAAGACACCATCGCCAGCATCAAACCCAGCCAGGACCTGCTCAAACAGAGCAAGGGGCATCTGGTGAATTACATCTATCCGGCCTACAGCCCATGGCTTGGCCCCAACACCGACCGCCAGATGGTGCAGGACCTCACCTCTGCCATCCTGCAATCTGTCAAATGAAACGCCTCTGGGACATGCGGGTTGCAGAGGTGCGCAGGGTGGTGCACCTCACCCCGAAAATGCGAAGGATCACCCTCGGTGGGCCAGAACTGGAAAACTTTCACTCTGGCACCCACCTGAAGGTGTTGATTCCTCCTGCTGGGGTGACCCCACAGTGGCCCATGCAGGACGATGCAGGGAAGGCCGTGTGGCCTGAAGGGCCTTCTCGTCCGGCCATGCGCACCTACACTTTAAGGGCGTACCGACCAGAAGCCGCAGAGATCGACATTGATTTTGTGCTGCACGGCAAAGGCATAGCCTCCCAGTGGGCGGAATGTGCCCGTGGAGGAGAAGTTGTGGGGATCATCCCTCCCGGGAAAGGCAGCACCTATGTGCAGCCTGCCCAGCATCACCTGATTGCCGGAGACCACTGCACTGTGCCTGCGGTTTCAGTGATTCTGGAAGGACTGCCAGAGACAGCAACGGCTGAGGTCTTCATGCTGCTGCCTGATCTGCAGGAGTTGCCTGTTCTCCTGACCCACGCACAGGTGAAGACCCACTGGCTCTTCGAGGACCAGGGTGAAAGCCAGCAACACCTCATCCAGCGTGTTCTGGAAGCCTCATGGCCCAACCACGAAAAAACCTTTGTATGGGTGGGGGGAGAATCGCAACTGGTTCGCACGGTTCGTCAACACGCATTGCAGGAAAGAGGTCTGCACCCTTCCATGCTTTATGCGCTGGGCTACTGGAAGGCAGGCATGACCGAAACCCGCTACAGCACCGAACTCGGGTATGATTTTCGCACCTGATCCAGCAGGATCGTTTTCTGTGAGGAGGCCTGAAAGGCCTCCTCATTCATTGTCCAGAACGGTTAAAAAACCATGCTGGATGGTTCTGGCATAAAGCAGGGCTGCAGCCACCCTCGGGTTCACCCTGGATTGACCGCTGTCCAGACCCAGCGCCACATAAAGCCCGCTCACAGCGTTGTCGATCCACTTCTGGGAGAGGCCCAGATGCCCGGCAATGGCCGCATTGGTGTACCCCTGGGTGATCAGGCCCCAAAGTTCCGCCTGCCTGGGGGTCAGGTGCTCAAAAGGCCCCTGCAGCATGCGCTCGGGCTTCAGAAGCTGGGGGTCCAGGACCACCTCTCCCTCAATCACGCTTTTCAGGGCACGCAGGATGATGGAGATGTCCTGAACGGACTTTTTAAGCAAATAGGCCCAGCCTGTGAAGTCCGTGCCCAGTGACCTTGCGAACACCAGACTGCTGTGGTTGGACAGCAGTACGATGCCCAGATCAGGATGCTCTTCGCGCAGTTTGTGCCCAAGCTGGATGCCGTTCAGAGGGCTGTCTGGCCCCAGGTCGATGTCCAGCACCACTGCATCTGCTTCATGCATGCGGGGATCATTCAGGGTCAGGGTGGAAGAGGGGTGGGCAGCCAGCACCTGCACCTCGCGGGTCTGCTCCAGTGCGGTGCGCAGCAGGTTGCGAAACAGGCTCTCGTCTTCCACCAGAATCACTTTCATTGCCGGTCCTTTCATCGGGGAATCCTGGCCCACAGTCGGGTGGGTCCTCCTTTGTGGCTCTCAATGCCCCACTGTCCTCCCACCTGTTCCACCCGGGCCTGAATCCAGCGCAGGCCCAGTCCGTCATTGGATCGGGTGGCGGGGTCAAATCCCACACCATTGTCTTGCACTTCCAGATCCAGATGGCCTTCGCCCAGGCGCAGGGAGAGGAGGGCTTCACGGGCCTGACCGTGCCGGATGGTGTTGCCCAGGGCCTCCTCGATCACCCGGAAGGCCACGAGTCGGCGGTCTGCGGCCAGGCCCTCTTCCACCCCATCCTCCAGTCGGATCAGGGCACTGTCGGCACGGATCTGCACCCTGACCACGGGTTGCAGGCGGTCTGCCAGCACCTGCAGGGCAGCAATCAACCCGATTTGCAGGGCTTCGGGGTGCAACTGGTGGCTGATCAGGCGCACTTCGTGTTCCCGGATGTGGTCCAGGGCTGCCCGCACCTCCTCCAGGGTTTGCTGTTGTGTTGCATCCAGAGCCTGCACCTGGCCCAGCTGGTACCAGGCCACCAGCAAGCGGGACTGCACCCGGGAATGCAGGTGTTCGCTGATCATGCGCCGGGTGCGCTCTTCGGCCAGAGACAGCAGTTCACGGGAGTCCTGCAGGGCTTTCATGGCCTCTTCCTGCTGTTTGCGAAGCTCTGCATTGTGAATGCCGAAGGCCACCTGGGAAGCAAACGCACGAGCAGTCTCCACCTCTCTTTCAGGCACCTGGGCTTTGTTGTGGCAGCAGACCAGCGCACCATACACCCGTCCTTCGAGTTCCAGAGGCAGCATCATGATGTGGGTGACTCCGGCAATCTTTCCGGCAAGGTGCACCACCATGGGTGGAACCGCCCCCTGAATCACCTGCATGGCCGGGGCCTGCACCACCCGGGCTTCCAGATACACCGAGGCGGTCAGGGGATTGGCCCGCACGGGGGCCACGGTCCCCACGGGATCGAAGTGGGGCAGCAGGCGCTGCACGGCATTCAGGGTGCGCTTCACAGGCTCCAGATGAAACCCTGCCCAGGCGACGCATCCGGCTTCTCCCCGCTCTGGGTGGTACTGGGTCAGAAACACATAAGGGTATCCCAGCACCTGCTGGGTGTGGTTCACGATCTGGTCTGCAAATGCCCCCCAACCGGTGGCCCGGGGGAGGGCCAGATGGCCGCTGTGCATGACTGCATGATCGCACGTCTTCAGCAAAAACCTGTAGGGGGGAAACTCCCTTTTGCCAGAACAGGTCCTGCTTTACTCTGGGTCAAAAGAGAGCCAGAAGCCAGGGCTGTCTTTTACTGTTTCATGTCCAGATTCAAATGTCAGCTGTGGAAGGCCACATTCTGGGCTTCCAGAAAGGACACCCATGCAAAAATTCCATCTTCATCTGATGGTCCTGCCCCTGCTTCTTGCTGCCTGTGGAAAAGTCATGCAGGCTGGACACCCTCCTGTCAGGCCCTTCCCTGCCCATCTGGTGGAGGTGCAGTTCCAGGGGGTGGGAAGCAGTCATCCGCAGAGCTCCCTGCATGTTCCCGGAGGCAGCCTGATCAGCAAACAGGGGCTCTCGGTGGTGGTGGGTGGACTCAGGTTTCAGCACCTCTCCACCAACTCATTCACGGTCAAACGGGAAGGCAAACGGTACCTTTCCACCACCTATCAGGTGACGAACCAGACCGGGCGCACCCTGCAGGGTCTGGGTTTTGTCGGGGTTTCTTTGCAGGACACCGATGGGGACCCCTCCAACAACGCCACAGCGCCCACTGTTCCTGGAACCATTTTCTCACGGGTGCAGCACCCCGATGGTTCGGATGCGTCCAACAGGGCACAGGACATGCAGGTGGGTCCCCTCTACAGCTATGACCGCACTGGCGATCAGGCCGTTGAGGATTTCGGAGGGGCCACTTACCGATCAAGCCTCAACCTTTCTGGCTTTGTGGTTTCCCCTCCTGCAGGCCTGACCGCGCAGGTGCAGAACTTTGGATGGTTTGTGGATGGTTTTTTCCCATCAGGCACCACCCGAAACGTCACGTTCTCCACAAGTTTTCCACTGGCCAGCACACCAGATCAGGACCCTTTCTATTTTTCTTTCATTGCGGCTTTTGCAGAGCAAGCTTACACCCCCTGGCCCCCCACTTTTGATGCGGCATCTTCTGTGCCTACCGATCTTTATCCCAGAGGGGTCATTGCCGCAGATTTCAACGAGGATGGCCTTCAGGACATTGCCGTGCTCAGTGGAGGAGACAGCACGGTGCGGGTGAAGACCGGCAATGGAGATGGCACCTTCAACACCGGTCAGGTGTTCAGCACCGGAGCCTACCCCTTTGCCGGGGTTGCCCGGGATTTCAACCACGATGGGCATCTGGATCTGGCGGTCTCCAACACCGATGGCAACTCCATCAGTGTTCTTCTGGGAGATGGAACGGGCAGTTTCGCTGCTCAGGTCACATACCCCACCGGGGCTCAACCCATGGGCATTGGCACGTCAGACCTGGACCGGGATGGCCACCCTGATCTGGTGGTCGCCAACAACCAGGACAGCACCCTGAAGGTCTTCCGGGGCAAAGGGGACGGCACCTTCACCGAAGAAGGCACCCACCGCACCGGGGACCACCCGAGGGGTCTGGCCCTCGCGGATTTCAATGAAGATGGCAAGGTGGATGTGGTGGTCGCCAACATGTACGGCAACACCCTCAGCGTGCTGCTGGGCCAGGGGGACACCGGACTCCGGGCCCGCACCGATGTGCCTGCAGGCAACGGGCCCTATCAACCTGGCGTTGCGGATTTCAATCAGGACGGTCATCTGGATGTGGTGGTGAATCTGCGCACAGGCAGCACCCTTCAGGTGCTGCTGGGCAATGGGGCAGGAGGGTTTTCCCTGGGAAATGCACCGACGGTGGGATCTGGACCTTACAGCCTGACCGTTGCTGACCTGAATGGCGATGGGGCAGACGACCTCATTGCTGCCATTCGGGACCACGATGCCTTGAATGTGCTTCTTTCCAACCGCGATGGCACATTTGCAGCACCCAGCACCCTTGCCACAGGGATGTCCCCTTATGGTGTGGCTGTTGCCGATTTCAATGGGGACGGCAAGCCTGATCTGGTGTCCCCAAATTACATTGCCCAGACGGCCAGTGTGATTCTGCAGGAGTGAGGGACTGAATTTCAGAGGAACAGGTTGTTTCTGAATCAAATGTCATTGATGTAGAGGGGTCGATTTTCAGGACCCAGACAGAATGAGCATTCATAAACAGGAGAGCGTCCCTGGTCAGGGACGCTCTTGGACCGTTCAGGTTTTCAGGCCCACAGCCCGGGGCACCGTCACTGGGCCCTCCACCTGCATCCCCTGGTCGTTCAGGACCGGGCGTGGTGCAGCAGACAGGTGTTCTGCGCCGAATTTCCTGAGGAGCACCACAGCCACAACCCAGGGCACCAGCGAATAGGCAGTCTGGGCCAGCATGTTCTCGGTGGAGAGCACCAGATAGGATTGCACGGTGTTGCCCCAGCCGTGCAGCAGGACCAGCAGCAGCACGCTGCGGGTGTTGTTGTACACCCAGGTGTTGACGATGGTCCATCCCACGATGCTGAGCACCAGGGAAACCAGCACGCCCAGCACCATTCCTGGAGCCATTTCCCGGTTGTAATACAGGATGAAGGGGAAATGCCACACCCCCCAGAGGATGCCCAGAATCCATGAGGCTTTCTCTGCATTCATGGTGCGTTGCAACTGAGGGAGGGCGAAACCACGCCAGCCCACCTCTTCCACCACACCCGTGAAAACCACCATGTAAAGCAGAAACGGCAGGAACAGGGTCCAGGAAAGGCGAGGCTTCATTGCTGAAGGCTCAACCCCGGCAAACAGCACGCCCAGAAGCAGACTGACGCCAGCCATGAGCAAAGGAAGGAGCAGCACCACGAGGTACCATCTTCCGGCCACTTTCCAGGCCAGGGTGCGTTTCAGCAGGTCACGCAGGGCAGGGGTCCCCCCAATGGCCCAGGTGACGCACAGGGAAGCCACCAGAGGTCCTGCTCCCAGGGTGAAGAGCAGGTAAGGGAGCAGGCTGTCCACCTGTCCGGTGGGGCTGAACAGGGACAGAAAATGCTGCAGGTTCATTTCATTGCTGAGGGTGAGGCCTTGCTGCTGCGCCAGCACAATGGCAGGCACCTGAAACCCCCAGGTGATCCCAAAAGCCAGCACAAAAAAACTGAGAAGGGGAAACTGCCGAATCCATCTTTGCATGCCCTGATGTTAAGCGTGCAGGACATGGATTTTTAGAGACATCCATCATCTGTTCGGGCTGACAAATGTCATCAGGGAGGGCAAGAAGGGAGGCTGGGTGCAATCAGAAACCTGAAATGAGGATTCGCTATACTGGACTCGAATTGGTTCACCATCCAAAAAGTGCAGTTGCGTTCTGGTCAAGGAGGCCCTGATGTTTCCACGCAAGTCCGTCCCCGGGTTCATTGTTTTCGTGCAACACCAGCCCTTTTCCTCTGTTGGCCCCTGCCAGCATCCGGGAGAGCCATGCTGATTCGCAAAGGTGGGCTCACCTGTCTGCTCTTGACCTGTCTGCTGGCTTCCTGCACCTCCACAACACCCGAGGAGCAGCAACGCTTCAAAACCCTTGGTGTCCTGGACCTTACAGTTGGAGACGCTGCAGGGGTGAAACCCCAGAGTTTTACACTGGCGTCCATTCAGTTGAAAGTGCTGGGAAGCACGTCCCATGATGCCAACGGTTACCGTTACATCACCTCCACATACCAGATCCGAAATGCCAGCAGCACAGGGACACCCAGTCCCACCCCCAGAACCAACGTGACTTTCCTGGCCGTGGACACCACCAGCACCCTCAGTGACACTGCTGTGCGCACCATGAAAAAAGCAGATGGAACTGCGGCCAATCCAGCACTGGCAACGCAGGTCCTGCCCTCTGGGAACTTTGCTGGAGATGGGTCTTTCAGCAGTTCACAGAGCATGCAGGTGTTTGATGCCTCAGAAACCAGCAGCCTGTCGGGCCTGCCCAGCAGCATCCAGACGGTGCTCCCTTATGGCTTTGTGGTGGACCGCACTGGAGGAGGCCGCACCCTTGATGCAAACCCGGCCAGCAACGATTACCAGGGAACCGTCAGCCTTTCGGTGAAGGTCCCCTTGCAGACCCCCATCGAAAACACCCCAAAAAGCGTGACCCTGACCATGATTTACGTGGAAGACAGCATCAACCAGGTCACAGAATCGCTGGAGGAAAAGCAACTCGGAAGCAGTGGGCTTGCAGCGAGGGTCGCAGCAGCAGGCGCAAGCCGCGTGAATGTCTTTCCAGGCAGTGCCTACACAGGCACCAGCAGGACGCTCTGCAGTGTGCCCATCTCAGGGGGAGCCACACCTGCGTATCTCATCAACCAGACCCAGAAACCCCAGATCTGGCCGACCTTCAGTGCACAGGGAACCCTTCCGGTCCCCACGACGCCTGTGCTGGCCTCCTACTGCGACGATCAGGCAGGTCCGGTCCTGTCAGGAAGCACCCCACAGAACCAGCTGGTGATTCAGGCCCTTCAGACGGGCAAGAGGCTGAGCGCTTTCAACAGCTTCAATGCGGGCACGTTCAGCCAGACGGGTGGGCAGTGGCGTTACACCCCGACTGTGGGGGCACCCTTCAAACCTGGTGAGGAGGTGGAGGTGACGGCTGTCGGGGGAAGTGCGGCCCTCTCGGCCACCCAGCGGTTCCGCATCACAGGCGCAGCTGAGGGAGCCACGGGGTTCAATGCACCGACCACCATCACCACAGGAGACACCCCCTGGAGTGTGGCCCTGGGAGACCTGAATGGGGATGGAAGGCTTGACATGATTCACCCTCACTATGGTGGATCTCGATGGGCATCCGGTTGGGCAATGGAGATGGGACTTTTCAGGCTGCCTCCGATGTGACCACCACCGCCAACCCCAGAACGGCGCTCCTCGGAGACATGAACGGGGATGGAAAACTGGACCTGGTCCTCACCTACACTGCCCTTCCTGGCAGTGTAGGTGTGTGGCTTGGGAATGGGGATGGCACGTTCCAGACGCCCAGCGTGTACACAGCAGGCAATGGCACCTGGGGTGCGCGACTCGGTGACATCAACCTCGATGGGAAACTCGATGTGCTGGCCGCCAACCTGAGTGGAACGACGGTCAGCGTGTACCTGGGCAATGGGGACGGCACCCTGCAGTCCAGCGGCACCATCTCAGCCAACACCCCCAGTGGTGTGGCGCTCGGTGACCTCAACGGGGACAGAAAGCCAGATGCTGTGGTGCAGAGCTTCAGCACCGACACAGTGAGGGTGGCCCTGGGCAATGGGGACGGCACCTTCCAGACCCCTGTGGCTTATGCGGTGGGGGATGGCCCCCGTTTTGTTGAGGTGGCAGACCTCAATGCCGACGGGAAACTGGATGTGGTGACGGACAACACCAACACCGGAGCCAATTCCATCAGTGTGCTGCTGGGCAATGGAGACGGCACCTTCCAGACCCAGACCACCTACGCCGCAGGAAGTGGAGCCAGATATCCTGTCCTGTGGGACGCCAACGGGGATGGCAAGATTGACCTGCTGGTGACCAACCTGAACGACAACACCGTCAGTTTCATGCTGGGCAACGGGGACGGCACATTCCAGGTGCAGACCACATTTGCGGTGGGCACTTCTCCGCAATTCATTGCACTGGGCGATGTGAATGGGGACGGCAAGGTGGATGCGCTGGTGAGCAACTCTTCCAGCGACACCATCAGCATCCTGATCAAGAAATAAGACCCTCAACAGGAAAACCCCCGCGCAGAAACGGCTGTGCGGGGGTTTTTCTTGTGTTTCAAAAAATCCGGGCAATGCCGTAGGGAATGATGTGGGGCTTCCCGGTGTCCGGGTCCTCAATGATGTGGGCTTTCAGACCAAAGACCTCCTGCAGCAGTTCATGGGTCATGATCTCTGCAGGCTCCCCCTGGGCAAACACCTTGCCCTCTTTCACCACCACCAGATGGGAGCTGTACCTCACCGCCTGATTGAGGTCATGCAAGACCATCAGAATGGTTTTCTTCTGGTCCTTGTTGAGGCGCTGGATCAGGTGCAGCACTTCAAGCTGGTGGCTGAGGTCCAGGTAGGTGGTGGGCTCGTCGAGCAACAGGAGGGGCGTACCCTGGGCAAGGCTCATGGCAATCCAGGCCCTCTGCCTCTGGCCCCCGGAAAGGTTTTCCAGCAGGGTTTTCGCGAAGATGGTCATCCCGGTCTGGGTCAGTGCCCATTGCACGAGGTCCTGGTCTTCTTTGCTTTTGCCCCCCAGAAGTTTCTGGTGGGGGTGACGCCCGAACCACACCAGTTCCTCAACGGTCAATCCTTCCGGGGCAGAGGGGCTCTGGGGCAGGATGGCGAGCTTCTGGGCGACCTGTTTGGTGGGAAGACGGTGGATGTCCTTGCCGTCCAGCATCACACTCCCGCTGGAAGGGGGAAGCAGACGGGCGAGCGACTTCAGGAGCGTGCTCTTGCCACTGCCGTTCGGCCCGATCAGGCTGATGATGCCGCCTGAGGTCAGGTCGATGGACATGTCTTCGATGATGGCCTTGCTGCCGTACGACAGGTGCAGGTTTCGGGTGCTGAGGTCGCTCAAGAGCTCGTTCCTTTACGGTCGCGGAGGGGGAAGTCTCCGGTGGGTCTTTTACTGGGCAAAGATGCGCTGGAGGTCGTCCAGAACCTTGTTTGCAGCCAGCATGCCAATGCCGAGGTACCAGTAGTCGTCATTGACTTCCTTTGCACGGCCATTTTTCACGGCGCTGAGGTTCTTCCACAGAGGGCTCTGCAGGTAGTCTTTCATGGGGGTGGCTTCACTGGGGCCGTAAGCACTGTAGAAAATGTAGCTGCCGTCCATCAGGGGAATGCTTTCCGGGGTGGCCACGTCCATGAAGCCTGCCTTGTTCTGGGATTTGGGCCTGGGCAGCTTCACATCTCTGAGGATGGTCCCGATGAAGTTGTCCTGCAGCATGATACGGGTCTGGCCAGGCACGAAGCGGATCATGCTGATGGTGGTGTTCACGCGGGCTTTTTTCAGTTGCCCCTGGATTTTCAGGATGCGGTTGTTGTAGTTGTTCATCAGGAGCTGGTAGGCCTTGGTTTTGTTCAGGGCCTGTGCGTTCAGCTTGAGGTTGTCTTTCCAGACCACGCCCACGGCTTCAGCCATGACGGTGGGAGCGATTTTGGAAAGCTGGTTGTAGATGTTGCCGTGACGCAGTTTGCTGGACAGGATCAGGTCGGGTTTCAAAGCCAGGATCTTCTCCAGGTTGGGTTCTGCAATGGTCCCGACAGGGGTGATGCCCTCGGTGCGGTCTTTGAGGTAGGCCGGAAATCCGCCCACAGCCTGCACGGCCCCGACGGGTTTGACGCCGAGGGCCAGGGCACTGTCGAGTTCTCCGGTGTCCAGCACCACCAGACGTTTGATTTCTTTTGGAACGCAGGTTTCGCCCATGGCGTGCTGGATCAGGCGACCAGAGCAATTCTGGGCCTGGGCGGTGGCAAACAGAGACAGGGTGAGGATGAGGGGGTATTTCATGGGGGTTCTCCTTGAAGCTTTTTCAGCGGTTCTTTTTGAGCAGGTACAGGAAGTATGGGGCACCGAGCAGCGTGGTGAGCAGCCCGGCAGGGATCTCAATGGGGGGGAGGATGCTGCGGCCCAGCGTGTCTGCACCAATCACCAGCAGGGCACCCACCAGCATGCTCACCGGGAGGGAATTCTGGTGCTGGGGGCCCACCATCAGGCGGGCCATGTGGGGAGCAATCAGGCCCACAAAGCCCAGCAGACCCGCTCCGGTCACGGCAGCAGCAGCGAGGCCCACCGCCAGGGTGAGCAGAATGGCCCGCATGCGTTCCAGACGCACCCCCAGGCTCACGGCACTGGCATCTCCCAGGCTGAGCAGGTTGGCGTAACGGCTCAGGATCAGGCTGAGGGGCAAGAGCAGGGCAGCCCAGGGCAGCAGGCGGTACACCCGGGTGTAGTCTGCGGCGTAAATGGTGCCACTCAGGAAGGAGAGGGCCTGGGCAATGCCATCTGGTGCACGGACCAGAATCAGTTGTTCCACACTCCCAAGGGCAGCCCCTACCGCAATCCCCACCAGGGCAAGGCGTGCCGGGCTGACCTGTCCATTCATGCGGGAAAGCAGATAGGTGCAGGCAAAACCCACCCATGCGCCAAGAAAGGCCCCCCAGGGCAGAAGCCAGGAGGGGGAGGCCGGAATCACCAGCAGCACCAGCACGGCAGCCAGTGCAGCACCTGCATTCACCCCGATCACATCAGGGGCCGCCAGAGGGTTGCGCACCACCCCTTGCAGGATCACACCAGATGCAGCGAACATCGCTCCAGTCAGGGCAGCAGTGAGGATGCGGGGGAGCCGGAGTTCCAGCACAATGCGGCTGTAGAGTTCTTCTGCTTTGCCGGTGAAACTGTTCACGACTTCCATGGCGGGGATGTGCACGGTGCCCATGCCCAGGGCGAGCACACTGAGCAGCAGGGTGAAAGCCAGCAGGATGAGCAGGTAGAGGGTGGTGCGGGCAGTCATGCAGTCACCTCAGGACATCTTGCGCACATTGCGTGCCAGATAAATGAAAAACGGGGCTCCGATGGCAGAGATCAGGATGCCCACCGGGGTTTCGGCAGGGAAGTCAATCAGTCGTGCGGCCACATCGGCGATGGTCACCAGGCTCGCTCCGAGCAGGGCACAGATGGGGATCACCATCTGGTGGTTCACGCCCACCAGTTTGCGGGTGATGTGCGGGACCATCAGGCCCACAAAGGCCACAGGACCCACCACACTCACGGCACTGGCAGCCAGCAGCACGGCCAGCAAGGTCAGCATGAGCTGGTTCAGGCGCGTCTTGATGCCCAGACTGGTGGACAGTTCATCTCCAAGGGCCAGCAGGTTCAGGCGTCCAGAGTAGATCAGGGCCAGGATCACCCCGGCGACCACCCAGGGCCACAGCAGGTGAAAATGGTCCCAGGTGCGCCCGGCCACGCTTCCAGCCAGACTGAACAGCACCCCCTGTGCCCGCTGCTCAAAAAGAATCTTCAGGGCACTGGCCGCAGAACTGAACAGGGCACTCGCGGCCACACCTGCAAGGGCCAGTTTCAGAGGGGAAAAACCCACACTGGAGGTCATACCGAAGACCAGCAGCGCTGCTCCCACCCCTCCCACAAATGCAGCAGGAACATACAGAAATCCGGGCAGGGTGGGGAAGAAGACCACCAGCAAGAGCAGGGCAAGTGCGGCACCTGCATTCACCCCCAGCAGTCCTGGACTGGCCAGTGGATTGCGGGTCACCACCTGCATGATCGCTCCAGAGATCGCCAGGGCAGCACCTGCCAGCATGCCCACCAGGGCTCTGGGAAGGCGGATGGTGTGCACGATCAGGCTGTTTTGCTCATCTGAGGGGTGAAAGGTCAGGGACCACACCTCTAAGAGAGGGATGCGGGCCGCTCCAATGCTGATGGAAAGGGCAAAGCAGAAGGCCAGCAACAGCAGGCTGAGGATCAGCATCAGGGGAAAGCGGGTGGTCTCTGTCATGGCAATAAATCCGAGTGGAATACTCAACTTACCGAGTCTAAAAGTTTGACCAGAGCCTGTCAAGTTTTTTGTTGCAGGTGCAATGATTTTGTAAAGTTTCGGGTCCCTGGGCCTGCAGTCAGGCAGGGTGGTTTCCAGAACTGGGGCTTATTCAAACCTTCATGTTGCTGCCCGATCACACCCCCTGTTCTGCAAAAAAGTCATCATGGTTTCCATGAAACTTTTCAATCGCTCAACCCTTTTTTCAACTTTGTTGATCGGTGGTTCCCTGCTGCTCTCACAGGGGCAGGCCACAGCTTTCCCCCTCAGCCAGGTGATGAAAACAGGAAAAGTGCCTTATACAGCAGTGCATGCAGACTGGGCTGGATTCACCTTTGCCAATCGGGCCTTCCATGTGGATTTTCGGTCCCACTACCAGAACGGCAAACTCAATGAAATGCTCTTTTATTTTGCAGACCGCAACCTCACAGATCAGGAGGCCCACAAGATCGCTGCGCTGGCTGGTCATGTGGCCCTGAATTGCTACAACCTGCTTCCCGAACGCAGAGCAAGCATCCAGAGCTGGGTGTCCACCTGGCTCATCCAGAATGACAGTACACGGGAACGCACCTTTGGACCGCTGCTGGTCAACATGCAGCACACATCCAATGGCGATGTGCTGATGTGGTTCACCCGCACAGGGATTCCGGGCAAGGCTCCCTGGATCAACCACTGCATCAACAGATGAACCTCCGACGGACCTTGCTGGTCTCCCTGATGCTGGGTTTTCATGTGCAAGGGATGCAGAAATCTCCTGGAGAAAAGGAGCTTCAGCAGGGACTGGAGCGCCTTCAGCAAGCCTACCCGCAGGCCATCAAAAGCTGGACGCTGGAGGAGGTCCACTGGAAGGATGGCACGGTTTTGCCGGTGAAGGTTCGCACCAGAGCGGGCACCTACAGCTGGATGCTGGATCACGCAGACCTGCGGGATCAAGTGTCCCAGCCGTATCCGACCTGCCTGCCCCTGAGCACCCCTGTTTACCTTTCAGACCCTGGGCGGGTGCGCAGTGAGGTGTTTTTCAAGAAACTGTACGGTCAGACCCCTCAGGAGGTGGAGTCCAATCTTGTTCCCGTGAAATGGCTGGGTGGAACAGTGAAGTTTCAGGGCCTGCATGGTGCGGCTGCAGCCCTCAGGCGGGTGGAGCAGGCCTTGCAGAAAAATCCGGAGCTGCAGAAATATGTCACACCACACCAGGGCACGTATCTGTGGAGGAAGGTGGCAGGAACCGAACGCCTTTCCATGCACAGTTTTGGCATTGCCATTGACCTGAATGGAAAACACTCCAATTACTGGAAATACCACAAATACCAGGAAGGGCAAAAAGGCATTGTTTACCGCAACCAGATTCCCGAGAAACTGGTGTTTCTGTTTGAACGTGAAGGCTTTGTGTGGGGTGGACGCTGGTACCATTTTGACACCATGCACTTTGAATACCGTCCCGAAATGATCGACCCTTCAAAGTGTCCGATCCAGTGAGGTGCCCTCTGGGGTTTGAGGGGAAGGCCCACTGCAAGGTGGGTCTCAAAAGATGCTGCCGAGTTGGGAGAGCGAATCAGAAGGACCGTTGATTTGTGTACAGCTTCTTTTGGTGGGGACCAAACGCTTCAGCCTGGTGCTCTTGCTGTCCATGAAGGCCTGTCCCTTGCCTTCCTGAACCAGACCTGATACCCTAAAACCGACTAATCCACTCGGATTAATAGAGGAGTTTGAGATGAAAGAACTTCCCCTGACCGTCCTGCTTGCCCTGTCCAGTGCACAGGCTGTCACCATCACCCACGATCTGGGCAAGACGGAACTCAGCAAAACCCCGAAACGCATTATTACCCTGGAACACAGCTTCACAGATGCGCTGGTGCAACTTGGCGTGAAACCCATTGGTGTTGCACAGGACGGTGGCAAAAACCTGGCCTACCTGGATGCTTTCCTGAAAAACGTGGCCCCGGTCGGCACCCGCGCCCAGCCCAGCCTGGAAAAAATCCTGGCTTTAAAGCCCGACCTGATCATCGCAGACACCGAGCGGCACAAGAACATCTATGCCCAGCTTTCCAGAATTGCTCCAACCATCTCCCTGAATTCCTTCCGTGGGGATTACCCCGACATGCTGAGTCAGTTCAGGACCATTGCACAGGCCCTGGGCAGGGAGCAGAAAGCCCAGACCCTTCTGGACGACCACAACCGCATGTTGAACAAGGCAAAAGCCTACACCCGTTCCAAAGCTGGACCCCTGATGGTGATGGTGCTCTCCAGTCAGGCAGGTGCCACTGTGCACTCCACAGAAAGCTTCATTGGCAGCCTGTTCCAGAAAATGGGCCGCACCAATCCCGTGAGACCCCAGAACGGCGAAATCCAGTACACCATCACCCTGGAAAACATCGTGGCCCAGAACCCTGCCACCATCGTGCTGCTGAAAAACGAGGGAGAGGCCACCCCACTGGACAGCTGGAAAAAAGATCCCCTCTGGAACAGCCTGTCTGCTGTGAAAAACAACAGGGTCTACATCTTTGACCGTGACCTGTGGTCCAAAGCCCGTGGCCTCAAAGGCATGAACCTGATCTTCTCGCAGATGATCTCAAGCGGTGTGCTTGCAGACCGTCCCGCAAAATAACACATTCAGACAGGAGGAAACCATGCAGAACCCATCCACCCAGACCCGACAGAACGCCCACCCCATGAGGTGGCAGAAGGTGAACCCCTACCTGGGTTCTCTGGTGTTTCTGGCCTCCCTGCTCACGGTGGCGTTCTCCTTTCTGGCACTGTTCCGTTAGACCCAGCCAGGATGAAACAGAAAGAGCGGAGATGCATCCGCTCTTTTGTTCTTGTGGGACGTGTTTTTCACCTGTCGGATGAGATGAGCAGGTTCCAGGCGTCGGAGATCAGTTCAGCCACCCCACGGAGCCCCAGTTGCTGAACCGGAGGTGGAACCTGCTGACCACTCTGTTGTTCCAGCAGCCACAGGGCCCCTTCCACACATTCCAGCGCCTGATTGCGGTGCAGGTCCAGTTGGTGCAGATCGGTTTCGGTGAGATACAGGGGTTTCTGGGTGAAGTTCAGAGGTGCTGAACGCACGAGGGGAAAGATGTGGTGGTGTGCTCTGTGAAGTGCCTGCAGAAGCGTCTTGTGGTCTTCTGGTGTGCTCCCCAGCTGAAGCAGAAAGTGGGCTGCCTGCAACTGGTAGCACAGGGCGTCTTTGCGGTCTTCGCCCAGCTGTGTTGCCATGACTCCATGCTAGCGATTTCGCCTTACAATTCACTGACACAACTGTCATTGAGGGTGAGAAAGGAACAGTGAAGTGCCCCGGATTTTGGATGGCCCGAGTTTGTGCTGTCTGAGACTTCTTTTCAGCTCCCATTCAATGCCGGGCAAGCCGCTTGAACCGGGTCTGTTTTTTCAGGTTTGCACTGCCCCTCTTGCAAATCGAATCGATTCGGTATAACAATAAGAGCAGCCAAATCATAAAAGTCTCAATGCCCTCAAGACATCTGCTTTCATCGTTGAGACATGGAATCAATTCGAATCGATTCGAAGACGATTTGATTCCATCTTTGTTCTCATCCCCGAGCAGGATGAAGCCGTCCCCTGTTGTGTTTTGCTGCCTTTCTGTTTTCTTCTTCCCCGGCAAGACTGAAGTGCTTTTGTCGTCACCATGCATGGACTCTGGCAGTGGAACAACCTGCCTGAACAGCCCCCAGGAGAACCCTCATGAGCAAACGCATCCCCCTGACCCTTGTTGGCCTTCTCACCCTCAGCCTTGGTTCTGCCTTCGCACAGAACACCCCACTCACCGTTACGGCGTTTTTCGCTGACACCAACGCCAACTGGGCCAACATGCAAGACGATGTGGGCAGGGAGCTCACCAAACGCACAGGCATCACCCTCAAAGCCGAATTTGCGGTGGGTGACCCGGACCAGAAGATCAACCTGATTGCTGCCTCTGGACAGTACCCCGACCTGATTGCCCCCAAAGGTGCTGCAGGGGTCCTGATTGATGCCGACGCTGTGCTGGACCTGACCTCACTCATCAACAAGAATGCCCCGAACATCAAAAAAGTCATCGGCAACCAGATGAACCGCATGAAGTTTTCGAACAAAAACCAGGGCATCTACTTCATTCCCAACAACGACACCATCGGACAGATCTACTTTGACAATGATGCCTGGTTCAAATTGCAACTGCAGGCCCTGAAAGAGCAGAAGTACCCCAGAGTCAAAACCCTCAAGGACTTTGAGAAGGTCATTGCCGACTACGTGATAAAACACCCCAAGACCGCAGATGGCAAACCCACCATCGGTCTGTCCCTGCTCGCCGATGACTGGCGTTTCGTGATCTCTGTCACCAACCCTGCATTCTGGGCCACAGGTGGCTGGGACGACGGGGAGTGGTACATCGACCCCAAAACCTTCAAAGCCATGCCCCATCACTTCCGGCCTGAGGAAAAAGAATACTTCCGCTGGCTGAACCACATGAACGACATCGGCCTGCTGGACAAGGAATCGTTCACCCAGAAGTACGACCAGTACCTTGCCAAGATTGCCTCTGGCCGGGTGGTTGGTCTGATTGATGCCAACTGGGAAATCGGGGACGCCATGAACTCCTTGAAGGCTGCAGGCAAGCATGAGCAGATGTACGGACGCTTCCCTGCGGTGCTGAACAGCAAAATGAAAGCTGCTTACAATGCGCCCACCGGATTCCGTGGCGGTTATGGCATCGGCATCACCAAAGCGGCCAAAGACCCTGTGCGCATTCTGAAGTTCCTGGATTACCTGTCCAGCGATGAGGGACAGGTGTTGATCAACTGGGGCATCGAAGGCAAGCATTACAAAGTGGTGAATGGCAAGCGTGAATTCCTCCCCAAATACGAGGAGATGCGCAAGAAGGACCCCGCTGGATTTGCTCGCGAAACGGGCATTGGCAATTATGGTCTGTCCCTGCGTTACGGGGACGGGGTGAAGGACAAAACCGGCAACTACTACACCACCAACTTCCCCGACCAGATCCTGGAGAACTACACCGACGCCGAGAAAGCTGCCCTGAAAGCTTACAAGGTGAAATTCTGGGGTGATCTGCTGCCCAAAGCCAGCCAATTCAAACCGATTCCCTGGGCGGCTGCGTGGAGCATTCCTGTTCCCCAGGACAGTGCCCTCAGTGAATTCTGGGCCAAGGAGCAGGACATCACCCGCAAGTACATTCCCAGAGCAATCCTGGCTGATCCCAAGGACTTCGACAAGATCTACGATGAGATGCTGGACGTGATGGAGAAACAGCTGAGCAAGTACAACGTGCTGATGACCCAGCTGGTGCAGGACCGTCTCAAGCTCTGGGGAGTCCTCAAGTAACTTTTGCAGAAGTCCTCTGGAAGTTTCTGTTTGTTGGCAGCCTCCGTGTCCCCGTTGCTTGGCAACGGGGATTTTGTTGATGGGGCGTCCTTTTTCTTTGCCTGATGCCAAAAGTTCAACAGAACACCATCTGCACTGTGTAGAACGGTGTTGGAAGTCCAAAATGGAATCCGGGTGGGCAGGGAAGAGCGCTCAAACCATCAGGATTCATCCTGCCGGATGGGAATGTCACGGTTCTTGGCCCATTCCTCAGCACGGTCAGTGGCAATGGCAATCGCACTGCCTTCGTCGTGACCCTCCTCAAGCAGGGCATTGGCAATCTCCACGGCCTTGCTGCGCACTTCAGGGTTGAAGTTTTTCAGTGACTGGGGATAATTCTCCGAATTCCAGGGCATGTGCACCTCCAGACCATCAGGATAGAAAAAGCCTGTTGAATGGACAGTACGAAGGTGCGCTTTTGGAGGGGATCATGGGACCTTGTTTCTGATCCCTGATGTGAAGGGTTTCCCATTCAGATTTCTGTAGGACGTCCAGGATTACACTGACTTCACTTCTGCACAGCACACATCGCGTGGAAGGAGGGGATATGGTTTCCATTCTGGACTCGCTTTTCATCAACGTCTGCATGGTGATTGCTCTGGGGTACCTCCTCAGTCTGACTTACACCGACTGGCGTCCTGAAAAGCGCATTCATGTGTTGCTTTTCCGTACAGGCTTTGCTGCACTGGGTTCCATTTTGCTGATGTACCATGGCATCGACCTGCAGCGCAACATGATTGACCTCAGACTGGTGCCCATCCTCCTGATTGCCCTCAGGTATGGGCTCAGCTATGGCATTCTGGCCGCCCTGCCCGTGGTGGTGGTCTGCGCAGTGTTCTTCTCTGATTTGCCCCTTCTGCCCGTGGTCACGTCCATGGGTCTGAGCCTGATGGTGGTGGGCCTGGTGCGCATGTCTTTCAAAACGGATGTGGCCCCCTCGAGGGCGTACTTCCAGGCACCTTTGCTGGCTTTTCTGGTCAGTGGGGTGGGCATTGCTGGGGCTGAACCTGCAGAACAGCAGGCCTTCATCAGGATCTTTCCGTGGTATTACGGGGCCAATGTGCTGGGCTTCTGGGGAGCGGCACGCATTGTGCGCACACGCATGAAGTACCTGAGGGCCACCGAGCACCTCAGGGAAGAGTCCCTGATGGACCCCCTGACCGGGCTCCTGAACCGCAGGCAGTTCGAACTGGACCGCAAACTGTTTGAAGATGGGGACGCTTTTCTGGTGCTGGACCTCGATCACTTCAAACAGGTCAATGACACCTTTGGTCACTCCATGGGAGATGAGGTCCTGAAGCAGACTGCGGCTCTGTTGCGCAGTGCCACACGTGGCTATGACCGGGTTTACCGCATGGGTGGTGAGGAATTTCTGGTGGTGCTCAGGAGGACCCAGGGGAACCAGGCAGAAAGCATTGCCGAGCGCATCCGCCAGACCATTGAAGCTCACCTGTTCCCCATTCCCAGGCCAATCACCATCAGTGGTGGCCTGGTGACCCTGCATCCCCTCACCACCTTGCAGGCTGTGCTGGAACTTGCAGATGAACTGCTTTACCTCTCCAAGTCCAGCGGACGCAACCAGGTGCAGAGCGAAGGGGTGTGCCACAAAGGCCATGTCCCTTATCCTGCCCAGATCAACATCATGAAGGACCCGGATGTGCCTGTACCAATTGAACCTGCGAAGCGCATGGACTAAGCTGTAGGTATCACATTGCTTCTGCTCCTACAGACTGCTGGAAACGACAGACCTTCTGGCAGCTTTCTGAATTTTTCAGTTCAAGCCAGAGACCATCAAGTCTCTGTATGGTTATGCATGCTAAACTCTGAAAACTTTTTTGGACACAATGTCAAAAAGTTTCTGGGAATTTGAAAAGACAAAATATTGCACGGAAAAAATAAGATCCCACATTCTGAAATTTGCTTGACAGTGCTTAAATCACAAACTTATAATGGCCTCCATAGGTTAAGTCGGCTCCAGTGAGGGCACGAACCATTCCCGAAAAAACCAGATTCGTGTGCAGACCTGACTCCGGGTGTTTTGAACAGAAGCATCAGGGCAGGTCGGAGAGGTTGTTTTGATGCATAAAGATCCATCCTCCGGTTTTCAGGAATATTACGCTCCCCTCACCCAGCATGAAGCGCTCACTGAAGCGAACCGCTGCCTGTACTGCTATGATGCGCCCTGCATTCAGGCCTGCCCGACCCACATTGATATTCCAACCTTCATCAAAAAGATTGCTTCAGGAAATCTGCGCGGCAGTGCGAAGACCATCCTGGAATCCAACTTTCTGGGAGGCACCTGTGGCCGCGTCTGCCCGGTGCAGGAACTCTGTGAAGGGGCGTGCGTGCTGGGCAAAGACCACAAGCCTATCATGATTGGTCGTCTGCAACGTTATGCTGTGGACCATGTGCAGGACAGAGGCATTGAGGTTTTCCAGCCAGGGGAGAGCAACGGCATGAAAGTGGCCGTGATCGGCTCGGGACCCGCCGGACTGTCCTGCAGTGCAGAACTTGCCAAACTGGGTTACGCCGTGACCCTCTATGAAAAACGGGATCTGGCCGGAGGGCTCTCGACTTACGGCATCATCGTGCTGCGCGAACCCGTGGAAGTCTCCCTGCGTGAAGTGGAATCGGTGCAGAAACTGGGTGTGCAGGTGCAGACCGGGCACAGCATCGAAACGAAAGAAGAATTCGACGCCCTGGTCGGTCAATACGATGCCGTGTTCCTTGCCGTGGGCCTCGGGGCCGTGCCTGCCATGGGCATTCCCGGAGAAGAATACCTGCAAGACGGTCTGAAGTTCATTGAAGACAGCAAAATCGACCTTCCCAATTTGCGGGTTGGAGACAACGTGGTGGTGATCGGGGCAGGGAACACCGCCATCGACGCAGCCACCATTGCCAGACGGGCAGGGGCAGACGTGACCATGGTCTACCGCCGCACCGAAAGCGAAATGACCGCCTATGAGCACGAATACCACTTTGCCCTCAAAGAAGGCATCCAGTACAGTTTTCTGACCCAGCCTGTGCGGGTGATCACCGAAGAGGGGAGGGTCCTGGGTCTCGAGTGCGTGAAGATGGAACTCGGAGAACCCGACGCTTCAGGACGTGCCACCCCGCGACCTGTGGCCGGTTCTGAATTCATCATCCCCTGCGATCAGGTGATCAAGGCCATTGGGCAGGAAAAACCCGCCCTGGCTGTCACCCTCGGCCTGGAACTGGAGAAAGGCTACATCAGGACGGATGACACCCTGCAGACGAGCATCCCCAATGTGTACGCCGGGGGAGACTGCATCCGTGCAAAAGGCACCGCCTCCACGGTGATGGCCGTGCAGGATGGCAAGATTGCTGCGGCTGCCATCCACGAGAACCTGAGCATCAGAAAGGAAGTCGCCCATGGCTGACCTCAGCATCAACTTTGCAGGCATCCGTTCCCCCAATCCGTTCTGGCTGGCTTCCGCACCCCCGAGCAACTCCGGTTACCAGGTCAACAAGGCCTTTGAAGCCGGGTGGGGAGGGGCCGTATGGAAAACCATTGGTGCCCCCGTCCTGAACATCAGCAACCGCTATGGGGGACTGAGCATTGGTGGACAGCGCCTGATGGCCATCAACAACGTGGAACTGATCTCGGACCGCCCGCTGGAAGTGAACCTGCGTGAAATCGCAGAAGTCAAACGCCTGTGGCCCGACCGTGCCGTGATCGTCTCTGCCATGGTGGAGGCAGACCCCAAAGCCTGGCAGGACATCATCATGCGCATCGAGGACACCGGAGCAGACGGCATCGAGCTGAATTACGGCTGTCCTCAGGGCATGAGTGAACGCGGGATGGGCGCAGCAGTGGGGCAGGTCCCGGAGATGTGCCAGATGAACACCGCCTGGGTGACCAGCATGACCCGCCTTCCGGTGATTGTGAAACTCACCCCCAACATCACCCACATCATTGAACCTGCCCACGCAGCACTGGCCGGGGGAGCCCATGCGCTCAGCCTGATCAACACCATCAACAGCATCATGAAAGTGGACCTCGACACCCTCCGCATCACCCCGAGCATCGGGGGCAGAGGCACCCACGGAGGCTATGCCGGACCCGCAGTCAAGCCCATCGCCTTGAACCTCCTCACCGAGTTGATGACCGACCCCAATGTGCTCCGCTCAGGGGTGCCGATTTCCGGGATTGGGGGCATCAGCAACTGGCGAGACGCCGCAGAATTCCTGCTGCTCGGGGCCACCAGCTTGCAGGTCTGCACTGCCGTCATGCACTACGGCTTCCGCATTGTGGAAGACATGATTGAAGGCCTGTCCAACTGGATGGATGAAAAAGGCTTCGCCACCATCTACGACGTGGCCGGACAGAGCCTCCCTCAGGTCTCCAAATTCAACGACCTCGACCTGTCCTATCAGGCCGTGGCCCGCATCAACCCCGACAAGTGCATCCAGTGCAACCTCTGTTACGTGGCCTGCAACGACACTGCCCACCAGTGCATCGACCTGATCGCCCCGGATGGTGCTGTCGTGGCTCCCGGTTACGACCCCCGTGTGAACGGCAAACAGGTCGCCGTCACCCGCCCCACCCCCAGCGTCCGCGAAGAAGACTGCGTGGGCTGCGCCCTGTGCTACAACGTCTGCCCCGTGGACAACTGCATTGAAATGGTCAGTGTTCCCTCGGGCCGCGAATCCATCACCTGGGGTGCCCTCACCACCGAAAAACCCGAAGTGGGCACCGACTGGGGCGTGATGGAGGAATACCGGAAAGATGTGGGGATTGACATTCACTAGCGCTTCGCGCCGAGGGCAGAAGGCAGATGTAAGGGTGCAGCGTGCTGCGCCCAGAGGCAGAAATCTGAGACAACACCTGTAGGGGCGAGGCGTGCCTCGCCCTTTCCAAAAGAGGGAAATCCCTGAGACATTCTGGTTAAGATGGAATCGTTCATAGGACAGAGAGGTCAAGTGCTGGATTTTTCAGGGGAGCTGGAAGGCAAAGTCATCAGTTTCGAATGAAAGGATGTTTCGTGCTATGCCACTGCTGATCAAGAACGGCGAAATCATCACCGCAGACACCCGCTACAAGGCTGACATTCTGGTGCAGGACGAGACCATCACCCAGATCGGTCTGGACCTGGAGATGGACGATGAGGATCTGGAGGTCATTGATGCCACAGGGAAATACATTTTTCCGGGCTTCATTGATCCGCACGTGCACATTTACCTGCCTTTCATGGCGACTTTTGCGAAGGACAACCACACCACGGGCAGTCAGGCTGCACTGATCGGGGGGACCACCACGTTCATTGAGATGTGCTGCCCGAACCGCAACGATGACCACTGGGAGGCTTACAACCTGTGGAAATCCAGGGCGGAAGGCAACAGTGCCTGTGATTTCACTTTCCACATGGGCATTTCGAAGTTTGATGACACCGTGGAAAGCCAGCTGAAGCAGATTGTTGAAGACGGGATTTCTTCTTTCAAGGTGTTCCTGTCCTACAAGAATTTCTTCGGGGTGGAGGATGGTGAGCTGTATCAGGTCCTGACCCTGGCGAAAAAGCTGGGGGTGATTGTGACCGCCCACTGTGAGAACGCGGAACTGGTGGCCCAGTTGCAGCAGAAACTGCTGGCAGAGGGGAAAACAGGACCCGAGTACCATGAAAAGAGCCGCCCGGTGCAGGTGGAGGCCGAGGGCACCAACCGTTTCGCCACTTTTGTGGAGATGACCGGGGCCACAGGTTACATCGTGCACCTGTCCTGTCAGGCTGCGCTGGAACGGGCCATGGCTGCGAAATCCAAAGGGGTGCCCCTCTACATAGAGTCGGTGATTCCGCACTTCCTGCTGGACAAGACTTTTGCAGAGAAGCCCGATTTTGAGGGTGCGAAATACGTGATGTCTCCGCCTCTCAGAGACAAGAGCAACCAGAAACACCTGTGGGCTGCACTTGAGCAGGGTTTCATCGACACGGTCGGCACGGACCATTGCCCCTTTGATGTGGAGCAGAAAGACATGGGCCGTGGAGATTTCACCAAGATCCCCAACGGCATTCCTGCCATCGAGGACCGGGTGAACCTGCTTTACACCTATGGAGTGAGTCGCGGAAATCTGGACATCCACCGGTTTGTGGATGCGGCCAGCACGAAAGCAGCAAAACTTTTCGGCCTTTTCCCCAGAAAGGGGACCATCGCAGTGGGCAGTGACGCCGATCTGGTGATCTATGATCCCAATTACCGGGGCACCATCAGCGTGAAAACCCAGACGGTGAACAACAATTACAACGGCTTTGAGGGCTGGGAGATCGACGGGAAACCCGAGGTTGTCACGGTCCGGGGCCAGGTTCAGGTCAGAGACGGCAAGTTCGTGGGTGATGCATCCAGAGGCCAGTTCCTCAGGCGCAAACCCTCTCATTTCTGAGGCAGGTGGGATGTGACCGCACAGAACAATTTCACACAGGGCAATTCATCAAGTTCCAGTCCTCCACTGGTCAGCGTGCGCGATGTGACCATGATCTTTCGCACCCAGGACACCGAAACCATCGCCTTGCAGGGGGCAAACCTGGACATCCAGCCTGGAGAGTTCATCAGCCTGATTGGACCTTCCGGGTGTGGCAAGACCACTTTGCTGAGGATTCTGGCCGACCTGCAGACGCCAACCTCTGGTGACATCTCGATCAAGGGGATGACCCCCACAAAGGCCAGAGAGTCCCGTGCTTATGGGTACGTTTTTCAGGCTCCTGCATTGATGGACTGGCGCAGTGTTCTGAAAAACGTGATGCTGCCGCTGGAAGTCATGAACTTCCCGAAAGAGAACCGCCTCGAAAAAGCCCGCGAGATGCTCAGGCTGGTGGGCCTTGAAAAATTCGAGAAGAACTTTCCTTTCCAACTTTCAGGGGGGATGCAGCAACGGGTGAGCATTGCCCGTGCACTGGCGTTTGACCCGCCCCTCCTGTTCATGGATGAGCCTTTCGGTGCACTCGATGAGATCACCAGAGAGAACCTGAACATGGAACTCCTGAGGCTCTGGCGCGAAACTGGCAAGACCGTGATTTTCGTGACCCACAGCATCAGCGAAGCAGTGTTTCTCTCCACCCGCGTGGTGGTGATGACCGCAAGGCCCGGCAAGATCGAGGGCATCGTGAATGTGGACCTTCCGCAGCCTCGCTCTGTGGAGACCCGCGAGCACCCCAGGTTCTTCGAGATCGCCACCGAAATCCGTGAACTTCTGCGCAAAGGTCACGCATGAACACCCTCCTGCAGAGAACTTTGCCTCTGCTGGTGGTGGCTGTGATCATTGTGCTGCTGTATTACCCCCTGATGATCTGGGCGAATTCACCGGTGGCCCAGCGTTCTCTTGAAACGGGCGCAGACATTGGCTGCAAAACGGTCTCGGAGTGTGTCTACATGCTCAGAAACCCGGTCATTCCTGCCCCTGCTCAGCTTGGCGAAGGGATCAAGAGCCTGACCATTCCTCCTCTGGCCCCCACCTCTGCTCCTTACAATGCTCTGGTGACCCTTGGAGAGGCCATTGTGGGCCTTGCCCTGGCCTCTGCAGTGGGTTTGCTGCTGGCAATTCTGCTTGTTCTAAGTGGCAGCTTTGAGCGTGCAGTGCTGCCCTGGCTCGTGGCCTCCCAGACGGTCCCGATCATTGCCATTGCTCCCATGCTGGCCGTGATTCTGGGTCAATATGGAGTGCAGGGATGGTTTCCCAAGGCCCTGATTGCCGCTTACATCGCCTTCTTTCCGATTGTGATCGGGGTCAGCAAGGGCCTGAAAAGCCCGGACCCGTTGCAACTCGACTTGATGAAGACCTACAACGCCTCCCGGGTGCAGGTGTTCACCCTGCTGAGGTTCCCTGCTTCGGTGCCTTTCCTGTTTACAGCGTTAAAAGTGGCTTCCACAGCTGCGATGGTCGGAAGCATCGTTGCTGAGATCAGCACCATCAGCTTTTCGGGAATTGGCAAGATGCTGGCAGAGAACTCCCGTGCCAGTGACACCATCGCCCTGTGGGTGATCATGTTTTATGGAGCACTCCTGGGAATCGTGCTTGTTGCTCTCATCAACCTGCTGGAAAGGATGGTGGCCCCATGGCGAGCTACTCGGTCATGAAAGAAAACCGTCCTCAAGCCTCCAGGGCCTGGATCTCCTGGACCCTGGTTCTGCTCGCCCATCTGGTGCTGTTTTTCATCTCCTACACCCTGAACCAGCAGCAGGGGGTGTCCCAGAAACTCCTCTTGCAGATCGTGACCGTGCTGTCCCTGTTTGTTGGCCTCACAGCAGTGGGACTTGTGGCCCAGAACAGACGGGATTTCATTCCCGCAGCCCTGCTTTTCACAGTTTCTGTGCTTTTTGTGGAGGCGATGCTCAGGGTCAACGAGGTGCCTGCAGGCCTCATCCCCACCCCGAGTCGCGTGGTGGTCGCCCTGTACAACGCCCGTGAAGTGCTGATGCTGGATGTGTTCTACACCTTCGTGCTCGAAGCCCTGATCGGGTTTGTGGCTGGAATTGTGATTGGTGTGCTGGCCTCTATGGCGGTGGCCCGGTACAAGTTTCTGGAACTGGGCATTCTGCCTTATGCCAGCATCTTCTCCAGCATCCCGATTGTTGCACTTGCCCCTGTGATGGTTAAGGCCATTGGTCTGGAGTGGCCCTCCAAAGCTGCTGTGGTCGCTGTGACGGTGATCTTCCCGATCATTGTGAATGTGGTGCGGGGTCTGCAGAGTGCCAGCCCTCTTCACCTCGATCTGATGCGTTCATACGGAGCAAGCCCCATGCGCGTTTTCTTCGACGTGCGGGTGCCCACTGCCATGCCCTACTTCTTCAACGCCCTCAAGATTTCCACCACCCTGAGCCTGATCAGTGCCATTGTTGCAGAATTCTTTGGCACCACAGGCAATGGGCTGGGTTTCAGGATTCAGATTGAAGCTGGACGCTTCAATTTCGACATCGTGTGGGCTGCCATTGTGGTAGCCTCAGTCATCGGCATCGTGTTTTTCTCCCTCATAGGTGCCCTGGAACGCAAAGTCACCGGATGGCACGCCAGTTACCGCAGTTGAGCCCTAAAGAGTTCCACCGATTCCCTGTTTCAGTTCCCGCAACACCCAGGAGGAAGGTATGAAGAAACTCGTCTTGATCGGACTTCTACTCGGCGGCGCAGCCAGCGCAAAAGACCTCGTGCAGGTCAAACTGCAGCTCAAGTGGTTCCCCCAGGCCCAGTTTGCAGGATTCTTTGTGGCCAAAGAAAAGGGCTATTTCGAAGCAGAAGGTCTGGACGTGCAATTCCTGCCCATCGGAGACCAGAGCCCCATCCAGACCGTGGTGACCGGAACCGCTGACTTCGGAACCACCTGGATCACCGACCTGCTGACTGCCCGTCAGAACGGCCTCCCTGTGGTGCACATCGCCCAGATCTTCCAGAAGAGCGGATTCACCCTGGTGGCCCTCAAGAGCAGTGGCATCAACAAACCCGCAGACTTCAAGGGCAAACGCATCGGGGTGTGGCCCAGCGGAAACGAATACCCTGCAGTCGCCCTGCTGAAAAAATACAAGATGACCAGCAGCCTGGATTCCAGCGTGGCCCGCCCAGACGTGCAGGCCGTGACCTATCCTTTTGACCCCAGCATCGTTTTCCCTGACAAGGTGGATCTGGTGTCTGCCATGACTTACAACGAGGTGGATCAGATCGTCGGCCTCGGGTACAGCATGGACAAGATCAGGGTCTTCAAGGCCAGCGATTACGGGATCAACCTGCTTGAGGACCTGATGTTCAGCAGTGAGCGTGTGCTGAACAACCCCAATTTCAAAAACAGCGGCATGAGTGGCAAGGAGATTGCAGCCAAACTGGTCAAAGCCTCCCTCAAAGGCTGGGATTATGCCGTCAAGAACCAGAAGGAAGCCGTCAGCATCGTGCTGCCCCTCTGCGGCAACACCTGCAAAGGCTCTGGCACCCGCGCAGATGCCCGTGCCCACCAGACCTGGCAGATGGCCGAAGTCGCCAAGCTCTACAACGCAGGCCCCACCCTCAAGGGCAACGCTGGTCTGCTGGACGCCAAAACCTACGCCAGCAACGTGAAACTGCTGCGTGATCTGGGCATCCTCAAATCTGCCCCACCTGCCTCTGCAGTGGATTACAGCATCTGGGAAATGGCAACAGGGAAGAAGGCGAAATAACCCCACAGGGCGTAGCACGCTGCGCCCCTACATTGGTCTGAATCACGTAGGGGCGCAGCGTGCTGCGCCCTTCCAGAAAGGAGAGGTCATGCTCAGCCCGAGTCGAACTGTCGAAGAACTCAAAGCCCTGCGAGAACTGACCGGGGATGCAAACGGTGCCCAGCGTGTGGCATTCACCGAGAAGTGGCTGGCTGCACGGGCATTCTTGAAGGACAAACTGGATGCTCTTGGCATTCCTTACGAGATGGACCCTGCAGGGAACCTCTGGGCCACCCTCAAAGGGAAAAGCGACACCACCCTGGTGATCGGAGGCCACCTGGATTCTGTGCCCAATGGAGGCTGGCTGGATGGCTGCCTGAATGTGCTTGCTGGGCTGGAAGTCCTCAGGGACATCCAGAGCAGGGGCACCCCGGACATCACCCTCAAACTGGTGGACTGGGCCGATGAAGAAGGGGCACGGTTTGGCCGCAGTCTTTACGGATCGAGTGCCTTCTCCGGGTACTTCGATGTGGAAACCATGCGCAAGCTCAAAGACCGGGATGGGGTTCCTCTGGAAGACGCCCTGCAAAATGTTGGGATCACCCTCTCGGATGCACCAAAAGCAAAAGAGGGCCAGCAGAACATTGCAGCTTATCTGGAACTGCACATCGAGCAGGGACCTGTCCTTGAAGGCATGGGGCTTCCTCTGGGAGCGGTACTGGGAACCGTTGGTGTGGAAAGACACACCATCACCTTCAAAGGTCAGGCGGCCCACTCAGGCTCCACGCCCATGAACGTCCGTAAGGATGCCTTCCTGGCTGCGGGCAAGATGAGTCAGGAAATCTATGAGATCGCAGCCCGCCACAACGGGGTCTGTACCATCGGCAGTTGCACCACCAAACCTGGAATCGTGACCTCCGTGGTCGAGGAGTGCACCATCACCCTGGACCAGCGTCACCTGGATGCAGAGCATCTTGCAGCCATGTGGCAGGAAGCCCAGGATGCTGCAAGACGCTTTGCTGAAGAAGGCAACGTTGAAGTGGAATTTGGCTACCTGTGGAACATTGAACCCATTCTGTTCCACCCGGACCTGATCGACGCATGCGCACAGGCCATTCAGGAAACTGCCGGAGTGGTTCATCGCCTGCCCTCCGGCCCTCTCCATGATGCTGCTGAGGTCGCCAGAGCAGGCATCCCCACGGTGATGCTGTTCGTGCAGAGTCTGCGCGGCATCAGCCACAACAAGATCGAAGACACTTTAGAAGAGCACATCGAAATGAGCGTGACGGCACTCGGGAAACTGACGGATCAGGTGATTGGGTGGGTGCTCAATCACGCCGAGGGCCGAGGGCCGAGCGACCAGTGCGACGCGGGCCGTCCCGCAAGCACGACTTCGGGTCAAGACAGAGCCGAGAGCCTGTGAGAAAGTTGAATCTGAAGAGGTGACCATGCTCCCCACCCTGCAGGAAATTCTCAACCTTCCAGCGTTCCGCAAAGCAGAAGTGCTGTGTGGGTTCAGTCAGCTGAATCAGGTGGTGACCTGGGTGCACGTCAGTGAAGTGCTGGATGCGCACAGGTTCCTGTCTGGTGGGGAACTCCTGCTGACCACCGGGGTGGAACTGGCCCGTGCAAAACCCCAGGAGCAGGCGAACTTCATCACCTCTCTGGCGCAGGGGGGAGCCCATGGGCTGATCATCGAACTGGTGCAGTGGATGAAGGAGGTCCCGCAGGATGTCCTTGCTGCAGCCCGACTCTATGATTTTCCCCTGATGGTCTTTAAGGAAGAAGTGCGTTATGCAGACCTCACCCGAGCAGCCCACCAGAGAATTTTGCAGCCCCACAGGGAAACCACCCTGGAAGGCAACCCCATCATTGAAGCCCTGGTTGAAACGGGCCGCCACACGCAATTTCTGGCCGATCAGCTGGGACCCATCCTGAGCCTGCCCAGCCGTCCCAGAAGTTCCCTTTTAAGCACCCTGCAGACCCTGCTAAACCACCAGTTCAACATTGCAGAAGCCGCCCGCATTCTCGGGGTCAGAAGACAGACCATTTATTACCGTCTGGAACAGCTGAGAGGCATGCTGGGAGATCTGGATTCCCCAAAAAGACAGCTTTACTTGCAAGTTGCACTGGAAGTGCTGGTGCTGGAACCCACAGATTTTGACACTCTGTCTCTTGTGAGGCAGGAAAACAAAAAAATACTATAGGGAGCAAGGAAACCCCATCCCGCCCTTCTTCCAGATCCATGTTCCATGCTCTGGTGTGATCCTTTCGTTCCATTGCAAGTTGAAGATTTGAGGCAAGACAGGCATGACCCTGGTGCTCTCGGCCCTCGGCTCTCAGCCCTTCTTGACCTCACAAAGTGCTTGCGGGATGGCCCGCGTCGCACAGGTCGCTCGACATTTCCGGAGGAAATTTATGGACAGCAAGGAAGTCATCCAGCAGAACCGTGATTACACCCTGTTCTCCTGGTCGGTGCAGAGCCAGGCCAACCCCATCCACATTGCTGGAGGCAAAGGAGCCTACTTTTTTGATGGGGATGGCAACCACTGGCTGGATTTCAGTTCTCAACTGATCAACATCAACGTGGGGCACCAGCATCCCAAAGTGCTGGAGGCCATCAAGAAGCAGGTGGATGAACTGTGCTTTGCAGCCCCTGCTTTTGCCAGCAAACCCAGAGGGGAACTCGGCAAGAGACTTGCAGAAGTGACTGGCCTTGCCAAGAGTTTTTTCACCCTCGGAGGCAGTGAGGCCAACGAGAACGCCATGAAGATCGCCCGTCTGGTGACCGGCAGGGACAAGATCATCACCCGTTACCGCAGTTACCACGGGGCAACGATGGGGTCCATGACGGCTTCGGGTGATCCGAGACGCTGGCCTGTGGAGCCGGGAATTCCCGGAATTGTGCGCGTGTTTGATCCTTACTGTTACCGCTGCCCTTTCGGGAAGCAACCCGACTGGTGCCACCGGGAGTGCGTGAGCCACATTGAAGAGGTCATCCAGATGGAAGGCCCCCACACCATTGCAGCCATCATGGTGGAAGGCATCACAGGATCGAACGGTCTGCTGGTTCCCCCCGATGATTACTACCCCAAATTGCGCGCCCTGTGCGACAAATACGGCATCCTCCTCATCGACGATGAGGTGATGAGCGGATTTGGCCGCACTGGAACCTACCTTGCCACCCAGCACTACGGCATCAAGCCAGACATCGTGACCTGTGCCAAAGGCCTGACCTCCGGGTACATGCCCCTCGGTGCTGTGATTGTCTCGGACAGAATTGCACAGCATTTTGAGAACACCATGCTGTGGGGCGGCCTGACCTACTCCAGTCACCCGGTGAGCTGCGCTGCTGCCATTGCCAACCTCGATGTGTACGAAGAGGAACGCATTTTCGACAACGTGAACAGTCTGGGCCACCACCTTGGGCAGCGTCTCGAAGCCATGAAAGAGAAGTTCGCGTGTGTGGGGGATGTGCGCTACATTGGCCTCTTCAGCGTGCTGGAACTCGTCAAGAACAAGGAAACCCGTGAACCTCTGGCCCCTTTCAATGGCAGTTCTCCAGAAATGCAGAAACTGGCCGCTTACCTGAAAAGCAAACACATCTATGCCTTCGTGCGTTTCAACATGGTCTGGGTCTGCCCGCCCCTGGTGATCAGCCAGGAAGACCTCGACAAGGGGCTGGACGTGTACGAGGAAGCCCTGGCCCTGGTCGATGAGATGATTCAGGCTCCGGCCGCGGATTGACCCAGGGCGAGGCATGCCTCGCCCCTACAGATTTCAAACCCAACGAGGTACCCAAAATGACCATCAGTCAGGACATCAAACGCATCAGCCACTGGGTGAACGGCACCGTCACCCCCAGCAACAGCGGACGGCACGGCAACGTGTACAATCCGGCCACCGGAGAAATTCAGGCCACCGTGGATTTTGCCAGCACAGAGGAACTGGATCATGTCATTGCAGTGGCTAAAGAGGCCTTCAAAACCTGGAGGAGCACCCCGCTCTCAAAACGGGCTGACATCCTGTTCAAGTTCCGGGATCTGGTGGACAGGAACCGTCTGGAACTGGCAAAATTGCTCACTGCTGAGCACGGGAAAGTCACCAGCGATGCTCTGGGCGAGATCGCCCGTGGTCTGGAGAACGTGGAGTTCGCCTGTGGGATTCCCAACCTGTTGAAAGGCAATTACAGCGAGCAGGCTTCCACAGGGGTGGATGTGTATTCCATTCCTCAGCCTCTGGGGGTGGTGGCAGGGATCACGCCGTTCAATTTCCCTGCGATGGTGCCCATGTGGATGTTTGCCAATGCCATTGGGTGCGGGAACACCTTCATCCTGAAGCCCAGTGAGAAGGACCCCAGTGCAAGCCTCTTCATGGCCGATCTGCTGAAACAGGCAGGACTCCCGGATGGGGTGTTCAACGTGGTGCAGGGCGATAAGGTGGCTGTGGACCATCTGCTGAGCCACAAGGACATTGCTGCCATCAGTTTTGTGGGTTCCACCCCGATTGCCCAGTACGTGTATGAAACCGGAACAAAACACGGCAAGCGGGTGCAGGCTCTGGGCGGTGCAAAAAACCACATGCTGGTCCTGCCCGATGCGGACATCAACATGGCTGCAGATGCTGCGGTCTCTGCTGCATACGGTTCTGCCGGAGAGCGCTGTATGGCCATCTCGGTGGTGGTCGCTGTGGGTGGGGTGGGAGATCAACTCGTCGAGGCCATTTCTGAGCGCCTCCCGAAACTCAAAGTAGGTCCAGGGAATGATCCCCAGAGCGAAATGGGACCTCTCATCACCAGAGAACACAGAGACAAAGTGGCCTCTTACATCGCAGGCGCAGAAACCCAGGGTGCCAAAGTGGTGGTGGATGGTCGCAGCACTGAAGTGCCTGGAAATGGCTTCTTCCTCGGGGTGAGCCTGATCGACAACGTGACGCCAGACATGTCCTGTTATCAGGATGAGATTTTCGGTCCGGTGCTGTGTGTGGTGCGTGCGGACACCTATGAGGAGGGCCTTAACCTCATCAACGACAACCCTTATGGCAACGGAACCGCCATCTTCACCCGCGATGGTGGGGTGGCCCGCAAGTTCCAGTTCGAGTGCAATGCTGGCATGGTCGGGGTGAATGTGCCCATTCCTGTTCCTGTGGCCTATTACAGCTTTGGAGGCTGGAAAGCCAGTCTGTTCGGGGACACCCACATGTACGGACCGGACGGCATCAAGTTCTTCACCCGCACCAAAGTGGTGACGAGCCGCTGGCCTGATCCGAGCACATCGAAAGTGGACCTCGGATTCCCGCAGACCCGCTAAACCAGAATGTTTGCAGGAGGCTCCCTTCGGGGAGCTTCTTCGTTTGATGCGGGATTCAAACACCAAAACGTGCGGGTTCATTGCAGACATTTCGTGCAGCACCTGCATACTCAGCTTCGTTGCTGATGAAGTGTTCCTCCAGCAGTTGTTTTGCTTCTGCCAGAGATTGGGTGTGCCCCAGGGTTTCAAGGTTGTGGATCAGACGAAGCAAACGGATGGTGCGTTGAATGGCAGAATGACGATTCCTGACCAGCCTTCTGCGTTTCAGGTTGCAGATTCTGATTGTGGCTTTCAATCGATCACTGGCACCCCGTTCAATGATTCTGCCCAGTGGACTGTACTTGATTTCTGCTTCGGGATGGTCCACACATGGATGCAAAAGCAGGGGTGCTTCATCCAGAAGGTTGCCAGAGGGATGTCTGACCCGTTTGGTTTCGTCCTTCAGAGGGAATTGGGTGAATTTGCCTGCTGCAGCAATGCGGGTCGGATCATCCCACAGGGGGCGATCTGAGAGGTTCTGATTGCACGGAGCACAAGAAGGCAGCAAATTGTTCCAGTCGTAGATCAGCCAGTAGTAACCAGGATGGCCTGGACAATTGGCGACTGCCCCTTTGGGACGGTAATGCTCAATGTCCCAGACAGCGCCCGTGATGCGTGTTTCACAGTAGGCACACTTGCCATAAAAGAGTTTCTCCAGCGCCATCCTTACCTGATCATGCCCATACACAGAGGACCGGGCTTCATGTTTTCCAATGGCCGGGTTCTCGGTTTCTGCAATGGCCAGAGCAGTATGTTTTGCGGCAGAGTTGAACCATGTTTTGTTGGGGCGAATGTCTTTGCCGCGTGCATCTTTGCGGTTAAAAACAATGTCAATCATTTTTGCGTTCCTGCCGGAGGGTTTGTTCCAGCTTTCTGAGTTCCTTGAGAATCAGGTCGTCGGGGTCTTCAGATTGCATCTGGGTGGCAAGCAAGTTCATGCGATGAAGGTCCTGAGGGGTTCTCTGTTTCTCACTTTTGCTGACCAGGTCATCGTATTCATCAGAAATGGCTTTCAGGTGTGAGCTGTAGATTTCTGTGTCGAACATCTGTTCACTTTCCACCAGATCTTCAAGGGTGGACAGTCGATAATCCGGGGCTTCTGCCACAGTGACTTCAGATGGAGAAATGTGTTTCAGCACCACCACCTCACTGGGGTCCACACCCAGAGTCACGATGGGACTGTGGGTGGTCGCAATGATCTGCATCTTTGGAAACAGAACAGACAGATTCTGCATGAGGCTGTACTGCAGTCTGGGGTGCAGGTGTTGTTCAATTTCGTCAATCAGCAACAGTCCACTGATTTCCTGAGAGTGGTCAAACTTTTCATGGTTGAGTGCCCAGGCATAAACATCAATCACCCACTGGAAAGTCAGGCGGTACCCATCCGCCCAGCCTTCCAGTGGAATTTTTTCTCCTCTGGGCTGCTCGATGAATACACCTCCACCTTTGTTGATCACCAGTTTTGCACCACGTGGCAATCCCAGAGCCTTTTGAATGCCAGTCATGAAAGAGGTGTATTTTTGCTTTCCATAAAAATCCTGGATGCGTCTCAGGGTCAATTCTGGATCGGCCAGACCGCTGCCAGCTTCAAACAGGGTTCGGGTGGCCCCTGAAACTTCATACTGGCTGCTGGTTCGGCTTGATTTTTCGGAGCTTGAACGGGAAACTCCATAGCCAACAACAAATTCTCCAGGCCTTTCTCGATCAAAGGACATTCCATATCCAGCCCGGATCAGGTCATGGTTTTTTTCTCGTTCAAGATTAAATGTGATGGATGTGCCACGAAAGGTTTCCGCAGTGATCTGCCCGAGCCCACCAGACCCTGTGAAATGCCCATTGTGCAGATCCACCAGGAGCCTGGCTTCCCGAACGTCTGCATAGGCAAGGGCAATGGTGCGCAGCAGGGTGGTTTTGCCTGTGCCATTCTGTCCAATGATCAGGGTGCGCATTCTGGGGGCACCTTCATGAACGAAATCAAGTTGCAGGTCTTTAAAGAGACGAATGTTTTTCAAGTGCAATTTTCGGAGATAAGCGGTTTCTTCGTACCCTGGCATGGAAATATTATATGTGGGCAATGGAGCTTGCAGCCATTCGGCAGATGTCAGAGGGTGCAGTAAACCGATACGCTGAACCCCATGACCCAGAACCAGCAAGGCCAGATCATCCTGCTCAACGGAGCTTCCAGTGCAGGAAAGTCCACCCTGTGCAGGGCCATCCAGGCACAGATCGACCAGCCTTTTTTGCAGTTTTCCCTGGATTTTTTCTTTTTCCGTGGGGAGGTTCTGCCAGATCGCAGGGACAGCGAAGGCCCTTTTTCCTGGCCCGTGATGCGTCCCAAATTGTTTGAGGGGTATTTCAATTGCCTCTCTGGACTGCTGGATGCAGGCAACAATCTGGTGGTGGATTACATCGTGGAGACCAGAGAACAACTTGCTGCACTGGTCCAGCGTCTGTCTGCTTTTGATGTGTTCTATGTCGGGGTGCACTGTCCACTCGAGGAACTGGAACGCCGGGAACTGCAAAGGGGAGACCGCAGGCCCGGGGATGCCCGCATGGATTTCCAGACCGTCCACACCTTCAGTGGTTATGACTTTGAGGTGGATTCCACAGATTCACCAGAGCACAATGCTGAAAAGATCATTGCTGCCTGGAAAGCCAGAGCGTCTTCGGGGGTGTTTCAGCAACTGTTTCGAGAATTCACTTCATCATGATCCTGGTTTTCATCCTGAGAATTTGAACCAGTGTTTATTGCTTTCAGCAACAGTCCGTTTGACAGACTTTTGTCGAGCAAAGCGAGTATGAAGGTCAGGACACAGGAAGAGGCTTAAACGGTTTTTGCTGAGCTCAGCAACATCGCTGTTGAATGGTCTATTGTGAAATCATGAATCAGGATGCGTTTCAGAAGAGCAGGGTCGTCTGTAAAATGGCCCTGGTGGTGATTGTGGTGGCTGAGCTGGTGTTCTTTTTAAGCATGGATGGAGCGCCAAGAACACGGGTGATGCTGGCAATGGGATTGTCTGCGCTCATTCCGATTGGTTTCTGGTTGTACACCAATAAAATCGAACGAGAACATCAAAACATGCAGGATTAACCTTAAGACATGTTTTTCAGCAGTGCAGCAGAAATTGAGAAATCAATTTCTGCTGCTGACCACAACACGGAGAACCAACGTGGCCTCAAGTCATGTCTACACCTGTAATTGATGTTCGCAAAAAGCACTACAGTGCTTTTTGCTGAGCAAAGCGAATGGAACGGTTAGGACACTTGAGAAACCTACAGTTCTTTTGGCGAAGGTCAATAGGCCTCGTTGTAGCGTGATCAAAAATCAGCCAGCTTCCTGCACTGCTGCAGCCGGGACAGAAGGTGCCGACTCGTTTTTCAGAGCCCTCCCGATGGTCAGGTCATAAAGCCATGCGCCGACCAGTGCACCAGCAATGGGTCCGACCACAGGAATGATCCAGATGGTGCTGCCCACCAGACCGTTGTTTTCGAATCCGGCCACCAGAGAAAAGAGCCTTGGGGCAAGATCACGGGCAGGATTGACTGCGAAGCCGTGCATGCCACCAAAAGACGCACCAATGGCAACCACGAGCAGACCAAAGACCACAGGGGCCAGTGCTTTTGCGGAGGGGGTTTTCAGGTGGTCTCCGATGGCCAGAATCATGCCCATCAGGAGGGCTGTTCCCACCACCTGATCCACAAATCCAGGCCAGAATCCGGGAACTGCAGGAAAGGTGCTGAACACACCCGCAGTCTGGCTGAAGGTGGGATCAACCTTGATCCACTGACCGTAATACACCGCAAAGACAATGGCAGCTCCCAGAAAAGCCCCCATCATCTGGGCAGCAAGGTAGGGCAGCACTTTGCTCCAGGAGAAGCGTCCGGTGACGGCGAGGGCCAGGGTCACTGCAGGGTTCAGGTGCGCTCCGCTGATCTGGGCGGAAATGAAAACGCCCATGGTGACGGCGAGACCCCATCCGAGCACGATGTTGGTGTAGCCTCCCTTGACGACCTCGCCAGGGATGGCAGGTGTGGCTGGGAAGAGCACCACCATGGCGACCACGCCCAGTCCAAAAGCAATCAGGACCAGCGTTCCGATGAGTTCTGAAATGAATTCCTGTCCGGTTGTGTATTTCATGGGTTTTCCTTTGTGATGCAATCAGGAGAATCCTCCCGTGCCAGACGTGAACCAGCACGGGAGCAGGATCAAACGGTCTTGTGAATTTGAGGTTCAGCCCAGGATGAGGTCTTCGCGCTTCAGGAGGCCAGCTTCATAAAAGCGGTCCTGCACTTCGGGATCATCCAGAATGCCCAGTTCACGCAGGTAACGGCCCAGAGAGGAGATGGAATTGGCAATGTGGCTTGAAACGATCTCTTTGGTGTAGGTCTCTGCGATGACCTGCTCGATGTGGTCTCTGGGGATGCCGTAGGAGGACAGTTCTGTGCGGATGGAATCCACATCTGGGCTCAGGAAGGCGTAGATCAGGCTGGGCAGCAGTTTGCCGATCTCTTTCCTGTAGCGTCTGTCCAGCTGGGGCCAGATGCGCTTGAGGAAATCTGCGAAGTACACGTGGTGTTTGCCCTCGTCGATGGCATGGTCCCGCACCACAGCCCGGATGGAGGGTTTCACATCCCTGGCGGTGGGGATGTCGGAGAGGAACCCAGAGATCAAAGTCTCACTGATGATCACGAAGAAGATCTCCACAAGCTCCTGCAGGTTGCTCTCACTGTACTGGTGTTGCAGTTCATGCAGTCGGCGGATGAAGTACGGCTGCAACTGCTGGGTGACGGCACGGATGCCGGTCAGGTCCTCCACCTGCATCAGGAGGTCAGCGGAGAACAGGGCGTGGTAGGCCTCGTCGCAGTAGATCTTGTAGGCGTCAAAGACCATTTCGCGGGGCAGGTTGAAGTCCAGGTACCCGTTGGCGATGGACATGGCCACCCGGTTGACCACCACGTGCTCCAGTTTGGCGGTGAAGTCCAGATAGCGGTACAGTTGCTGCACCATGATGTTGCGCTTCACGGTGTCGCTCTGCTCCTGAATCAGGGGGTGTTTCATGATCGGGATGAAATCAGGGGAGAAGAACAGACCCTGCTCGTCTTTCAGCACCATGCGGCGGGGTGCAGCCCGCACGGTGGAGCGCTCGTACCAGTCACCGAATTTGGATTTGTAGGGCTCCTGCTCGGGTGCAGCAGAGAGGTCCTGGGCGAGCAGGCGCTTGGGGCAGACGGCTTCAAGGGCACAGCCAATAAATAATCCGGCAATTCCACACATGATGACCTCCAGTGCTGCGGTTGTGCAGCATCAGGGATGTTTTGGACAAAAGGGTCCAGAGGTGCCTGTTTCAGGCAACTGTCGAAGTAAAAACGCAATGTGGGGATGAAATCAAGGAAAGCTCAGTGCACGGTCAGGATGCGGGATTCGACAAGCTCGATCCATGCACCGAAGACCTGACGGGCGTGCTGTTTCAGCTCAGGCAGCAGGCTCTGGGTTTCCCTGAGGATGTCGGCTCCAGAGAGGCCCTCCTGGGCAAGTTCATCCTGGAAGACCTGCACCATGTCCTGCACGATCTGTGGGGTCACTTCCATGTGGAAGAGCAGACCGTAGGTGGATGCACCCACCCGGTAGGCCTGATGGGTGGTCAGGGCGCTGGAAGCCAGCAGTTCTGCCCCTTCTGGCAGGTCGAAGATGTCCCCGTGCCAGTGGAAACCCATGAAGTTTTCAGGGAGGTTCTTGAAGAGGGGGTCGGTGCTGCTCTGGCGTTTGACGTTGTACCAGCCGATTTCCTTGTATCCGCTGGACCGCACTTCTGCTCCGAGGCTTGCTGCAATGAGCTGGCTTCCGAGGCAGATCCCGACCACAGGAACCTGTGCCTGGTGGGCATTCTGAATGAGCTGCATTTCCTGGGTCAGGTTGGGGTGGGTGTCTTTGTCGTAGACGCCCATGGGTCCACCCATCACGACCAGACCGGCAATGTTTTCAGGCTGGGTGGGCACGGTGTCGCCCAGGTAGGGGTGGAAGGTGCGCAGGTTGAACCCTCTTTCGAGGAGCAGTTCGGCCAGGGTTCCGGGGGTTTCCTGGCGGATGTGTTGAATGATCCAGATGTCTTTCATGGCTTCTCCTGGGTGAAGGCTGATGCCTTCACCACAATCAATGGGTTTTTCTCAATGCGAGACGGTCAAGCAGCAAATGTTGAATGGAGTGCAGGTGCAATGGGGTAAAGCTTCAGGTGCAGCGTCGTTGCAGGAGGTCGGGGTCCTGCAAGAACGGGGGAGGGCCTGGTCGGGTCCGGGTGCCTGGTCGGGTCAGACAGATTCAGGACCGTTTACTGGATGTTGATGATCTTCGCTGCGGAAGGCACACCCTTGCTGTTCAGGGCAAAGAGCATGTAATGACCGGGAGGGGCCACCTTGTTGTTGAGGGGAGACAGCACACTCAGCTGACCGTAGGAGCCCTGGGCAAATTTGAGGTCCTGGAAACGCTGGTCAAGGTTGAAAGAGTGGGTCACGAAACCGAAGCGGATCAGGGTCACCCTGGAGACCGCAGCTGAGCTGTTCATGGTCATAGGGAAAACCTGGTTGTACCCGAGTTTGCTGGGGGCATAGCTGATGCCGGGTCGTGCAGCGAGCGTGCCATCCAGGTTGAACAGGTAAGGGGGGTAATAGATTTCGGCGTCGCGGTGGTTGTGGTCCTCGCCTGCCCCGATGCCTCCTCCGGCCACCAGCACGCGTCCGTCTGGGAGCAGCAGGGAGGTGGAGTGGTAGTTGCGGCTCACAGCAGCTCTGGCGGCCCGTTTCCAGGTGTTGGTGCTGGGGCGGTAGATTTCACTGTCCAGAACCGGGGTGGAGTCGTCCCACTGTTTGCCGCTGCTGTTTCCGCCGTTCACGAAGATGTCGCCGTTGGGGAGCAGGGTGGCCTGGTGGTGGCTGCGCTTGAACAACATGGGGGCAGCGGCAGTTTTGGCTCCGGTGACGGCATTCACCAGCAGGGATTCGTTGGTGCTGCCATCGTAGTTCCCTGAGGTGTCGGGGGTCTTGTTGGTGACGCCACCTGTGACCAGCAGCCTGTCCGGCTGGTACATCACACTGCTGCCGTGGTAACGGTCGTGGTTGTCCCGCTGACCGATCACGGTCCAGCTTCCGGTGCCTGAGGTGTTCAGTTTGCCCATCAGCACGCCAGGACCGGAGTTGAAGACCAGACCTTCGCTGTTGACGTGCATCCAGGGGTAGAGGTGCTCGAACTTGCCGCCAAACACGCTGGTGGATGCGGTGGTGAGGGTGCGCCAGCTTCCGGTGGTGGTGTTCCAGATTTCGGGGAGGTCTGCGGCTGCACCGTTGTTCACGCCCCCGGTGGACAGGATTTCCTTGTTGGGAAGCACCGTCAGGGTGGGGTACCAGCGGGTGTACTGCATGTCTGGCAGGCGGGTCCAGGTGTTGGTGGCGGGGTCAAACTGGTTGGTGTCAGGGCGGCCATAGAAGTCCACAGGGCCCAGACCGTCGTGTCCACCTGCGGCAAGCACCTTGCCATCGGGGATCAGGGTGTGTCCTGCGCAGAACAGTTCGGTGCCGGTCTGGTTGTCGTAGCGGGTGTGCACATTGGTTCTGGGGTTCCAGACATCCACGAAAGTCAGGTCATGTTCGCCGCTGCTGGGGGGGTCGAAAATGTTGTCGCCGGTGTCGTCGCTGGTGCTCCAGCTGATCACGTTTCCATTGGGCAGGAGGCCCATGTGAACGGCGACCAGGGGCCATGCACGTGCGGGGGTGAAGTAGCCCAGTTGTGCGCGGGAACTGACGGGTCTGGCAAGGTCGGATTCGTCTCCGGTGAGGTCCTGCTGCACGACAGTGCCTTCCGGAGCGGTGGTGACGCTGCTGCAGGCCATGAGTGCGGTGAGCAGTGCAGCTGTGCCGACACCTTTGATCCAATGTGCTGTGGTTTTCATCATCTTCTTCTCCTCGCGAGTGACCAATTTTTGCATGAGGCTTTCTGCTTTCTGCAGTGCAGAAAGGGATGGATGCCTGTTTCAGACAATGGTCGGGGGATTGCCCGAAGCAAATTAATTAGTACTCCTAATGGATGGTATAAGGGATGGTTAAAGTTGTCAAATATATTACGCTGACAGAACAAACGCCCTGATCTTCCGGGAAAGTATAATCTGCGACGGTGTTTTTCTGCTGTGATGGGTGGAAGACTTGGGGATCACCCTGCATGAAACAGGGGAAATCCCCGAGCAGCCTGCTCTGGAAATTCCCCCTGCAAAAAGATCAGCTTTCTGGCTGACTTTCAGTAAAAACCTGCTTCCAGTGGTTGTTTGCCTGTGCGATGGTCTGGAATTCCAGCGCAACCACCTGCGCAGCAATCATCAGTTGCATGGTGTCTTTTGCATAATCTGGCCTGAGGGCTTTGCGCACCTCAGGATCTGGCTGCATGGCGACGATGCTCTTGCGGGCCAGCATGATTGCAAGCTGTCGGCCCTCTTCCGGTGTCGCAGTGATCAGGGACAGGGGTTCGGCCACCCTGGATCACTTGCCAATCTTTCCAGGCAGGCTCAGGTTGCCCGAAGCCACATCGAACACATCAACCACACAGAGGAGTGGATTGTGAACGCTTTCATTCACACGCAGACCCGCAGTCACCCCATCAAACTGGAAGTCGGTCTTGAACCCCAGTTCCTTGAGGGGAACTTTCACGGTGACGGTCTTGCTGGAAATCACGGGCTCATAACCAGGGCTGTCGATCAGGATGGGGAGACCGGGCCAGGTGGCAGGCAATCTGGGTTTGGCCCCCTCGGGGATGTCTTTGACTTTCAGGTTGCCCTTGCCGCAGGCATCATCTGGCACCAGCACCACCCAGTGGCTGTGCCACAGGCCGCCATCGTTGTCCACCTTGCTGTCTCCGTCTTCATCAAAGAGAGGGGTGTCGTCAAAGTCAGGGTGGCTGGTGACCGCCAGGGCAAGTACCCCCTGATCGGCTTCAAAACCCACAGTCGAGGAGTTCAGGGTGGTGGGCCAGACGTAGCTGTAAACGCTGCTGCCAGCCAGTTTTCCAGCTCTGGTGGGCTTCAGGCGGCCTGCTCTGTCGCTGACATCGATCTGGAAGACCAGCTGGGTGCCGCTGTTGGTCACACGGGTGTTCACCAGATCAAAATTGACGTCTTTTGCGTTGCTGGCAGCAGAGGTGATGGGGTGGGCCTGGGCGAGAGACAGGGCAAGCAGGGCGGCAACAGAAAGCATTTTTTTCATGGTGGTTCTCCTTTGAGGTGCGAAAATCCATCCCCCGGCAGCGTGACCGTTGGCAGAATGGCAGGGTTGTGGGCACACGGGAGGGCTGTCCCGCATGGCCTGAAGTCATGGAGATGTCAAAAGCAAAGCCCCGAAGAGCCGATCAGGATTTCAGTTGTCTGGGACCTCAGCGGAGCACGGGAAGCTCAATGGCCCGGTGGTCCGCGCAATCGATCTGCAACTGGGCAAGCTGGAGTGGGCCACCCAGAAAATGACAGTGGTGGGCACTCTGGGGATCGTCATACACATTGGGCTGGAAGAAAGCGCAGGTGAAACACATTTGCACCGGGGCAATCTGTCCCTGCTGCTGCAGCACCTGAATGAGTTTCAGAAGCGTTTGCAGCAAGATGGCCTGCTCGGCAGGTTCCAGGGTTCCCACCGCTTCCATCAGGAAACCTGTCCACTCTGAGGTTTTTTCGGCTTCCTGCTCCCCCAGTGGGGTGAGGGTCAGCTGCAGCTGGCGGCCATCCAGGGGATGACGGATCTTTTTCACCAGCTGTTTTTTGACCAGCATGGTGACCGCATCGCTGGTGGTGGCCAGGGTGATGCCCTGCTGAAGGGCCAGCTGGGACAGGGTCAGTCCCTGGGGTTCAGCTTTCAGTTGCCTCAGGATGTTCCCCTGGGTGGGGGTGAGTTTCTGGGGCGTGGCTCCCTTCCAGGCCTGGGATTTCAGGACCTGGCTGAGTTTGACCAGACCGGTGATGACTTTGGATTGCAGCGTGGGGTCGATCGGTTCTTCTGGCATCTTGCTTCTTCATTTTGACGGGATTGGGCGTGGTTGCAAATACAGCACTTGATGCTTCAGGTCCTCTCCTCTTAGGACTCCTAAGTATTAGTTCAAGGAGGGGGGATCTGTCAAGGGGCCACGTGCTCACGGCAGATTTTGTCCGGGGCAGGATGCTCCAGTGGAAGCTGAAGCAAAGAGCACCAGCTGCTCTCATCGCTGCGGTGGTACTTGCAGGTGCGGCACACCCCGAATGGCTTGCCTCCCTGCTGCTCAATCATCTTGCCCAGCAGCAATTCCAGGGCTTTTTCCACCGAAGCCTGCTCTGGGGGGGCAAGGTGCTCCAGAAGCTGACGGGTTTCCTGCAGATGCTCTGCCAGAATTGCCTCTCCTGCCCCGGTCAAGTCAAAATGCACGATCCTCCGGTCTTTCAGGTCCATGGAACGGCTCAGGTATCCTTTTTGCTCCAGCAGTTTCAGGCTCTGGGAAAGGGTGCCCTTGGTGATGCCCAGATACTCGATGATGGCCTGCGGCGTGTTGCTGAAGCGGTTACAGGCACTCAGGTAGTGCAACACCTCAAAGTGCACCGGATGCAGTCCCGAGGGGTGGGCCCTGCTGTGGTGTCGCATCAGCACACCCAGGCGTTCCATGTAGATCGGGATCGATGACATGCCTTACAGTATCGGGTCCAAACCATCTTGACAATTCCCCAGCTTGCATTTACCTTGAAATGGTATCGACTCGATACAAATTAAACCTGAAGGAGAAGACCATGACCAAAACTGTTTTTTACCATGCCGGATGCCCCGTCTGCGTTGAAGCCGAGCAACAATTCGTCACCGCCCTTGACCCCCAGAAATACCAGGTCGAAGTGGTTCACCTTGGCGAGCAGAAAAACCGTCTGGTGGAAGCCGAGCAGGCCGGAGTGAAATCTGTTCCTGCCCTGGTGCTCGATGGTCTGCCATTTCACATCAACTTTGGCGCAAGTTTGAATGACCTTCGCTGATTGAAATGCACTTTGATCTGCACTGCAGGTCCTGAGTTCAGGTGAAGACATGGACCCGGTCCGGAAGTCTCCAGCTTCCGGACCCTGCGGTCCTGATTTTTGCTATATATCTCTATATCAAGTGCAGATCAAGATCTCATTGCTGAAGCATTCAAAAGCATCTGTGCTGTGCTGACGGCCCGGCCACTTGCTGACTGCCCCTGATCAACCTCACACGTTTTACACCGAGTCCAGACTTATACTGAAACATGATTCGAATTTTCCGTGAACCCATCAATGCCCTGACCCACTGGTTTGGGGCCGGCATGGCAGTGGTCCTCACCATTCTGCTGTGCATATTTGCTTTCAGAGGTGGCGTTCACTGGTGGCCGTTTCTGGTGTATGGGATCAGCATGATCCTGCTCTACCTCGCCAGTGCCACCCTGCATTCCGTCAAAGCCAGAGACCTGGTGCTGCAATGGCTCACCAAACTGGACCACAGCGCCATCTTCATTCTGATTGCAGGTTCTTACACCCCGGTGGCTTACTTTGCCCTGCCTCCAGAGTGGGCAAAGTGGACCCTGATTGCCGTCTGGAGTGTTGCTGTCGCCGGAGTCATCCTCAAACTCATCACCCTGAACCTGAACCGCTGGCTTTCCACCGGACTGTATCTGGTCATGGGATGGGGAAGTGTCCTGCTGGTTCCCCACCTGTTTCAGGCCTATTCCTGGCCTCCGGTGATCTGGATTGCTCTGGGAGGACTGTTTTACTCTCTGGGCGCAGTGGTGTACGGCACGAAGCGCTTCAACCCGATTCCAGGGGTGTTTGGTTACCACGAGATCTGGCACCTGTTCGTGCTGGCAGGAACGGCAAGCCATGCCACAGCCATGTTCTACCTCACAGGGTCACAGACCGCCTGAGCCCCAATGTTTACCCTGATCTCTTCCCTGGAAGAGATTTTTTTTGGCCCTGCACAGGCCTGAAAACGCAACATGGGCTCCTGAACCTGCATCCACTGTAGCTTTCTTTGCTGATGAAGCCTCCTTTTTCCGCAAGGATGAAGGGCAAGGAGGCTTTTATGGCTGATGATCGACAGAATGATCAGGGCAATGATCAAAACAATGATTCCAACTGGGAAGACCGCATGGACCCCAAAGTGGCTGAACATTTCATCGTCACTGGCGATGAAGTGGACCCGACCTTGCAGGCCCAGCAAGAGCAGGAAGATGGTTCCATTGACCATGGAGGCATGGAGAAACACGATGAGGCCAACGATGTTTCAGACATCACCGAATCTGAAGAGAGCATCACGGCCAACGCCATCAACTCCATTGTGGACAGTGAATCCGAGCCTGGAGACCAGGTGGACACCCTTTACGACCTCGATGACGGCAAAGACGACTACCACTGGGAAAAATCGGATGATCCTGCTGTGGCAGGGGATGAGTTTGAGCGCCGTCCCAGCCCCTATTTCCGCAACGATGACACTGCTCCGGACACCTTCACCGATGACCGGCACCGGGATGACACCTCGCCCGAGAACCAGGTGGAAAAAGAGTAAAAGCATCAGCCATCCGCAAGGGTGGCTTTTTCGTGGATCACCAGATCTGACTTCCGTGAAACCCACTTTGACTGAGGTTGCAGGGACAGGGAAGTTGATCTTCTGTCTGCTGGCCATGACAGCCTGAAACTGTAAACCCTCAGAAGGGTCTCTCCTTCTGTTCTGATCCTTCTGTGACAAGACATCGATTTTCCTTTCTGACAAGTGGGTTTTTTCGAAAGCCTGGTCTGAAATCCCTTCAAGTTCTGTCTATACAATTGCATAGTCATATGAATACATCCAGACTAATTTGGATGAAACACAGTCACAACCCATCACCTGGAGGAAACGATGATCAGACACCGTTATGCCATCACCCTTTTGCTGCTTGCCCTGCAACCCGCTTACGCCACCGGAAACCTGTTGATTGTGGGTGGAGGCCTCAGGAACGACAACGCCCCCATCTACAACACCTTCATCGAAAAAGCAGGCGGCAAAGACCAGGCAAAAATCGTCATTTTCCCCACCGCCTCCAGCAGCCTGAGTTCCAGCAAACGCTTCAAGGCAGACCTTGAAGCCCGGGGTCTGAAGCCAGAGAACGTGGTTGTTCTGGACCTCACCACCAGGAATTTTGAGACCCAGAACAAAAACCCGGACCTTGTGGGCCAGATTGACGCTGCAACTGGCGTGTGGTTTGTCGGGGGAGACCAGGCCCGCATTGCAAAAGCCCTGATCAACAAAGACGGGACCGACAGTCCAGCCCTGAGCGCTGTGAAAAAGCTCTACCTGAATCGGGATGGGGTCATTGGAGGGACCAGTGCAGGAGCCAGCATCCAGAGTGCCCTGATGCCTTCTTCTTTTGGGATTCCCATGGACACACTGGATTATGGAATCGCTCCCAGACTGGACATGCGCGGGGTCAACATCTCCAGAGGACTGGGCTTTTTCACGGCTGGCATTGTGGACCAGCATTTCAACACCTATGACGGCAGACATGCCCGCATGGCCCGCTACCTGATCGAAACAAAAACACCTTACGGTTACGGCATCGAGGAGAACACCGCCATGCTGGTGGGTCCAGACGGCAAAATCAACGTGCTTGGTTTCAGTGGCGTCACCCTCATGGACGCCAGCAAAGCCACCCTGAAAGACGCTGCTCTGGGCGTCACCATCAACAACATCGACCTGACCTACCTGCAGACTGGGGACAGTTATGATCCAGCCACCAAAACGGTCACCATCAATGCAGCAAAATCCCTGATTGCTCCGGGCGACGAATACGGCAACGGCAACCGTCTGGTGACGGACCTGAGCCAGCCCAACGCCATCACGCAACTGATCACCTACGGACTGGTGGACAACACCGCAACACAGGCAAAGGGCCTCTTTCTGCGCTACAACGGCAATTACAGTTACGGATATGAAGTGACGTTCAGCAAAACACCCGAAACCCAGGGTTTCTATGGCAGTGTGGCCGGAGTGGATGGCTACGCCTTCAAGCATGTTCGCATGGACCTTGAACCCATCACGGGCAACCGAATGGCACCCGAAGGTCCAGCAGACCTGAACCGCACGCAGTACCCGACCGAAGTCAGTGCAGTTGCCTTCCGGGGCATCCTCCCACCAGACCAGAATGGCAAATTCAATCCCAGACTGAAACTGACCCGTGGTGAACTGGCAGGTGCCCTCACCTACCTGACCCTTGCCACACCGGACAAACCTGTGGACCTGACCGATGTGGCAAAGGACAATGCTTCCTGGGCTGATATTCAGTCGGCCATCAGCTTCAAATTCATGGCCCCTCAGGGCACGGAATTCATGCCTGATGTCCCCGTCAGCCGCGCAGATTTCGCGCAGGCCCTGTTCGAGGCCTACGACCTGTACCAGCAGATGGGCTTGAAAGAAGCAGACCTGTCCGTCAGTGATGCCAGCAAAATCGCTGAAGGGCAACAGAAAGCAGTGGCTGCCGTGCTTGCTGCAGGCCTGATGATGGATAAAAATGGTCGCTTCGATCCCAAGGGTACCGTGAGCAGGGAAGAGGCTGCCTACAGCCTTTACCGTCTGGTGGGCTTTCAGTTCTGACCGAACATCAAAAAGGGCCAGAGGTTTAACCTCTGGCCCTTCTTCTGAAAATTCAGGCTTCTTCAACAGCTTCCAGCATGAAGTTCGGGGTGACCGTCCAGGACTGGTCCGGGTTCAGGGTCACGGTCATGGAATTCACGTTGGGAGGGAAGTTGATCTGCAGTGGGCTCAGGCTTTCGGTGACAATGACCTCTCCCTGCTGCATGGTGTTGCTGAACACCAGCCAGTAATCCGGATGGGGGGTGAAGGTGTAGTGCATGTTGGGTCCGGCCTGCACCAGGAAAGTGGCTGCACCAGACATGCCAATTCCCACGGATGCCGCGCCTGCAGGAACACTGCTGTCTGCCAGAACATTGAAGGCTCCAGGCTCACCTGCCTGGGTCTGGTTCTGGAAGAAAAAAGCATGGTTCTGCAGGTCATAAGACAGGGTGATCTGGTTCTGTTCAGGGGTCGCAGCGGTGATCTGACCAACCTCCACCGCCACACCAGGGGTTAGCACTCCTGTCTCTGACCACACAAAATCGTAATCCAGGGTCCAGTTGAACGTGACATTGGTCTGAGGATAGGCGTACTTTGTCAGCCAGGCCAGGGATTGCGTGTTGGGTTGCTGCTGGAAAATCACAAAGCTTCCGGCCTGCTGGCTGTTGTTGACAATGCGCAACTGGTAATTCATGTTTCTTCCCCTCCACATCAACGGTTTCAGACGGAAATGACCCGTCAGGTGATGTCATAGAGACGCTTGATGTTCTTCCATGTTAGGCGTTTGCCCAGATGTCCAGTACAGGTAAAGTCCTTATAGACAGGAAGTTCAGCACCAATAAAAGACCCCGGATCAATGGTCCGGGGAGGGGTTCAGCGGTCTTTATTCCAGCTGCGGTTCTTTGATTTTCGCCAGAGGTGCTCTGGCAGGTCCGGTCAGCACCTCACCATCGCGGGTGAAGCGGGAGCCGTGACACGGGCAATCCCAGGTTTCCTCGGCAGAGTTCCAGGAGACCTCACAGCCCATGTGGGTGCACATGGCACTGCAAGCGTGCAGTTCGCCGTGCTCATCCCGGTAAACGGCATATTTGCTCATGCCCTTGCGCACAATGTTGCCCTGGCCGGGTTGCAGGTTCTGCACCATCTCTGCGCTTCTGAACCAGTCAAAGAGGTGCATGATGCTGCGCCCTGCCTCACTGACCCACTCCGTGTAATTGCCTCTGGGCATGCGGTTGGGGCTGTACACCTCTGCCCAGGGGTTTTCCACACCGAGCACCTGATCCCGGATGATCATGGACCCGATGGTGGCGTTGGTCAGGCCGTTTCCGGTGTCTCCGGTGATCACATACACATCCCCTGCCTTGCCCAGAAAGCCAATCCCATCTGCGGAATTGAACACCTGACCAGACCATGTGTCAACGCGTTCACTGACCGGGAAGTGGGCTCTGGTCCAGTCCTCAATGTCCTGCCAGCGTTGCTCGGGGTATTCCGGCTCACCCACCCGGTGGTCTGCACCGCCAATCAGGAGCACATCCCCATCTGGCCGCACATAGAAATACGGGTCGGAGGTGTCGTAGAACAGGGCAGGTTCAATCTGCCCGGTGAGCTTCATGGTCATGATGTAGGTGCGGTAGGGAGAATACCTGAAAGAGTATTTGCCCCGTTCACCCACAGGGGCGTTGCTGGCGACAACCACATGTCTGGCATGAACGGTGTGCCCCTGCTCAGTGACCACATGGTCTCCGGTGTAGGACATCACCGGACTGGAACAGAAAATGGCCCCTCCACGGTTCTCAATGGCCCTTGCCAGACCGATGATGTACTTCAGGGGGTGGATCTGGCCCTGGTTGTTGTACCGGATGCTCTGTCCAAAGCCCGTGGCATAGGCAGGGGTGTCAGACAGTGTCGTGTCAAATCCCAGTCCTCTGTGCACAGAGGCTTCCTCCTGAATGTTGTCCTCGTCTCCAGGAGCAGGGACCAGATATCCAGGCAGGCGGATGAAACCACAATCGATGTTCTCGGCCCGTGTGATGCGTTCAATTTCATCGATGGCTGCACTGTGGCTCTGGTAGATCAGTTTCGTGGTGTCGCGCCCGTGAATGGACACCAGTTCCTTGTAAAAGAAGTCCAGCGAGGAGGTCACCTGCGCACTGCTGCGAGGGGTCTCTCCAGATCCGATCTTGTCCCGTTCCAGCACCACCACTTTCAGGCCACTCAGGGCCAGTTGATACGCTGTGCTGAGGCCCGCAATGCCCCCTCCGATGACCACAGCATCGGCAATCAGGTCTCTGTCCAGAGCCGGATATTCCGGCAGGTCCATCATCCAGTGTGAGTAAGTTGGCATGCTTACACCTTCGCAGTTGTGCGTTCAGCTTGCGGTCAGAACCTTTACAGTTCGATTGCAAGCTCAGACTGTTTGCTTGAGAATTCGGACTCCAGTGGAGGAAATGCGCACCGGGCCTTCAAGGCTTTCCTTGCTGATCAGGTCCGTCCAGCTTCCTGAAAGGTCATGCTGCAGGGGCGTCCCACGGGTCATCAGGATCAGGACCCGTTCATTTCCATAGCGTCGCTCAAAAACCAGGTGGTCCCCTTCGGCGTGCAAGATGCGGAAACTGCCTTCTCTGAGCGCAACTTCCTGGTGCCGCAACTGAATCCAGGTTCTGTACCACTGGTAAATCTCTGAATCCCACCGTGCCCTGTCATCCCAGGGCATGGTGCGGCGGTTGTCGGGGTCATCGGCCCCTTCCAGACCAATTTCATCTCCGTAATAGATGCACGGCACCCCGATGAACCCGAATAGCAAAGCCACCCCGAGTTTGCGTTTCGCCAGATCCGGGCAGACGGTGGCAAAGCGTTTCACATCGTGGGAGTCCAACAGGTTGAATGCGGCCAGTTGATGGTTGAAAGGCAGGTGGCTGAGAGGTCGGGTCAGGGCCTCTGCATATTCCCTGGCATCCAGCTTTGTGGGGTGGCCCTTGTGGTCCTGATCCGCCAGGAAAGACCAGGTGGGGCTCATGAACGCGAAGTAATTCATGGTGGCGTCTTCCACCCCGCCTTGCACCCACAATGTGGCATCTCCAAACTGTTCTCCGAGGATGTAGGTGTCTGGTTTTGTCTCTCTGGCCGCTTCCCACAGCTCAGCAAGGATCTGCTTGTTGTCTTTGTCGGTGCCTTCTGAGCCAATCATGGACGCCACATCCAGACGCCATGCATCAATGTTGTACGGTGCTTTCAGCCAGAAACGGATCACCGAATCGGGATTGGCATAGATCTGTCCGCGCACCTCATGATGGGCGTAATTCAGTTTGGGCAAGGTGGAAAAGCCCAGCCAGGAGAGGTAATCGTCTGGATTCTCTCCAGAATAGTTGTAATACTGCCGGAAGTTCTCACTCTGGTAGGCTCCGGGTTCTTCATAGCGGCCTGCTTTGTTCATCCAGCGGTGCCAGTCTCCGGTGTGGTTGAAGACCCCATCGAGCATCACCCGGATGTCCTGTTCATGCAGCTCATCCACCAGCTTTGCAAACCCCTCATTGCTGCCAAAGTGCGGGTCGATGCGGTGGTAATCCTGGGTGTCGTACTTGTGGGCAGAAGGGCTTTCAAAGATGGGGTTCAGGTACAGGGCATTGATGCCGAGCTCCTGAAAATAGGAAATGCTCTGCCGGATGCCTTCAAGGTTCCCACCGTAAAACTCCATGTAACCCGTCTCGGGTCTGGGTAGCTCATCCCATTCGCGGGTCTCCACCTCTTTGTCGGTGTAGCGGTACTGGCCTTTCTGGACCCGGATGCCGGGCTCACCGATCTTGAAGCGGTCTGGAAAAATCTGGTAGAAGATGCGGTTTCGCACCCAGACTGGCGGTTCCTTGCTGGAAAAACTGAAATCCTGCAGCACACTGGGCGCACTGGGACTCACTCCAGCCTGATTGAGCCACCAGACCCGCCCATTCACAATCACCTTGAAGCGGTAATGAAACTTCTGGTGGTGGGTGACGGGCATCTCTGCAACCCAGCGTCCGTCTCCGTAGGGTTTCAGTTCGGTGTAACTTGAGGCTCCATGCAGGTAGCCCACAGCCCAGCCTTGCTCAATTGCAGGCTCGGCTTCCAGAAAAACCCGGGCAATGTCCCCTTCCCGTTGCAGAAAAAATGGTGTTCCATCATGGTAAAGCTGCATCGTGCCTCCTTTTGAAAACAGAGTGAAAGCAGAATCTGGTTTCACTGTACCCAATGCCTGCACAAATCGGGCGCGGGATTCCACACAAAGCCTGAGCAGAAATCCGTGCGAACCAGGACATGAATGTGCATTGATAACAAACAAACCGTCTGGACGGTTTTAAGATGGCCGCATCATGCCCAGCAACGTTCAGCGCACCCAGACCACCAGAGCTGCCATCTTGCAGGCCGCTGCCGAACTGGTCCAGCGTCATGGAAGCCGGCACCTCACCCTGCTCAAAGTGGCCCGGCAGGCAGGGGTCAGCAAAGGGGCCCTCACCCACCACTACCCGAGCAAAGACCTCCTGCTCAATGATTTGATTCAGCACCACCTTACGGCTTTCAGCAGCACACTCGAAAAGTCGGATTTGCCTTATGGGGTGGCCTACGTGAGACATGGCAACCATGACGGAACCCGGGGCCTGGCCCACGGCCTGATTGCTGCACTGGGAGCCCATCCAGCAGTGATGGAGACCATCAGGGAACATGCCAGCAACTGGCAACAGCACTTTCACTCGGTGGATGCCAACATCGCCCGACTGGCCACCGACGGCCTCTGGCTGGCCGAGGTGCTGGGATTGCCCGTACCAGAGGGGCAAGACCGAGAGCAGTTGCTGGCACGCATGGAAGAACTGGCTTCTGGTCCCCAGGAGAAACCAGGAGAAACACCATGAAAAAAACGGAGTTGCTGACACAGATCAAACCCCATCTGCTGATCACCGACCTGGGTTTTCTGGTCTACTGGATGCTGACTGCTGTCGGAGTGCTGTCCCCTGTCCCAGCAGATGCTTTGCACTCCAGTGACTTCCTCACCGCCTGGAACTGGTCGTTTCTGCCGCTGGATGTGCTGGCCTCCCTTCTGGGACTGCTCGCTGTCTTTCTGACTTCTCGTTTTGATGTGACCCCACTGGTGGTGGTCAGCCTGACCCTCACCCATGTGGCCGGACTGAATGCCATCGCATTCTGGGCCATCCGGGGGGATTTCTCGCTGGAGTGGTGGCTGCCCAACCTTTACCTGATGCTTTTCCCTCTGTGGTTCCTGCCGCGCCTGATCTGTTTGCAGACAAGACCCATCACGCCTGTCCTTTGATGTGCTGCAAGCAAAAGGCAGAAGCTCAGGCTTGATTTGCCTTCTTGCTTCTGCCTTCTTCTTTCTGCCTTTTAATCAGGTGTCACATTGCTGGTGTGCCCGTTTTCGCCTTTGTCTCCAGGATTGTTGCCAGGGGCTCCCTGTTCTCCGGCACGGTCACCTTCAGCGGATTTGCCGCTGTCGTCCTGATGGAAGGTGTGAATGATTTCCCGCTGTTCCTGCTCCTGTTTTTTCATGGCTTCGCTCTTGGGTTCCTGATCAGGCATAAATGCTCCTTTCAATGAAATTCAATGTGATGTCTTACTCGTCTGCAGCTCTGGGGTTGATGACGCGCTCTGCAACCAGGGTCAGGCCCTTGTCGGCTTCATATTCCTCGTTGAGGTTGTCTTCAAGTTTGATGGCAGCATTGGTGTAACCCAGTTGCTGGGCCCAGGTGCGCAGGGTGCCATAAGTGGCGATTTCATAATGCTCGGTTTTCTGGGCGGCACCGATCAGGGCAGCGTCCAGCACAGAATCCTCAGCATCATCTTTTTGCTTGAGGATTTCCTCGGCTTCCTTGATCAGGCCTTTCATGGCCTGACAGGTTTTGGCCTTGGGTTTTTCATCGAGTTCTTTAAAAACGGCTTCCAGGCGCTGTTTCTGTTTCTCGGTTTTCTTGATGTGGTCTTGAAACAGGGTCTTCAGCTTCTGGGATTTGGCGGCCTCAGCCATTTTGGGCAGGGCTTCAAGAAGTTGGGTTTCGGCGTCGTAGATGTCCTGCAATTGTTCAACAAACAGATGCTCAAGATTGTGCATGATGATCCTCCTTCAGGAATCGTGGGATGAATGACACACGCATTTCTGCATGCCAGATTGATCTGCCTGGATTGACGGGCAATGGTGATCAACACCATCATCCTAGTGGAAAGCAGTGATGGTTCTGTGAAAGATATCCTGCTGAATGGGCATTTCAGCTTCACCTGAAATTCATTTTTCGAAAATTCGATCAATTTCAGAATAAAACTTAAGTGAAACTGAGGCCAATAAGCACAGCTCTTCTATACTGAATTCAAACTGAATTGCACATGCTAAAACCATGTAGCAAATCATACTGAAAAAGTGTACCATATTATGCTTTTGAATCTTCACTCTCTATCATAAATCAGGCGTATCCTGAGAAAGACGTAGCGCTGATCCGCACCAGCTGTTGGCATTCAGAAAACACACATGGTCTGTTTTTGCTCTCGGCTCTCGGCCCTCGGCTCTCGGCAAATGAAAAATAACCTGGAGGTAAAACACATGGAAGACACGCCGATGGAAAAACCCGGATATCAAAAAGAAATGACCCCCAGACCGGAAGTCATCAGCAAAGATTACAAGCCCGCAGGAAAACTTGAAGGACAGGTCGCCATCATCTCAGGGGGTGACTCTGGAATTGGCCGTTCTGTTGCGGTGGCATTCGCAGCAGAAGGGGCAGATGTCGCCATCATCTACCTTGAAGAAAACGAAGACGCCCGCGACACCCGCAAGATGGTCGAGAAATGGGGCAAGAAGTGCCTCCTGATTGCCGGAGACGTGGGCAAACCCGAGTTCTGTGAACAGGCCGTGCAGCGCACCCTGGAGGAATTCGGCAAGCTGGACATCGTGGTGAACAATGCCGCCGAGCAGACCCCCCAGGAAGACTTCATGAAAATCACCCCGGAGCAGCTTGAAAAAACCTTCCGCACCAACATCTTCGGATATTTCTTCCTGACCCGCGCAGCCATGCCCCACCTGAAAGAGGGAGCACGCATCATCAACACCACCTCGGTCACCGCCTACCGTGGAAGCCCTGGACTGGTGGATTACTCTGCCACCAAAGGGGCGATTGTGGCCTTCACCCGATCTCTGTCAGGCATGCTCGCTGAACAAAAAATTCGCGTCAATGGCGTGGCTCCCGGTCCCATCTGGACCCCACTGATCCCCAGCACCTTCCCGGAAGACAAGGTGGAAAAATTCGGGGAAGACACCCCACTGGGGCGCCCTGGTCAGCCCAGCGAAGTGGCCACCTGCTTCGTGTTCCTGGCCTCTCAGGACAGCAGTTACATCACCGGTCAGGTGCTGCACCCCAACGGCGGGGAAATCATCAACGGATAAAAAGCATTCAGCTTTCAGCGGTCAGGAACAAAGCAAAGAGCCAGGAACATTTGGCTGTCAGCAGAGTGGAAAAGGTCTGGTTGCAGACCAAATTGAGCATTTTGGCTCACCTGGCCCTCTGAGCTTTGATCAAGATTCTGATCCAGCACACATCCTCGGTCTCCTGGCCATCAGCGAAAGAATCCAGTCCTCTTTTGCTGATGGCTGAAAGCTGAAGGCTGACCGCTCCACACTACCTGCATGGCAGGGCTCTGGATTTCCTCTGAACTGTCAGTTTTCTGTCACACACAATCGTTACGCTGTAGTTGTGGAGTTGTTCGATCCAGTTCAGAGGGACCTGAAACAGGTCATTTCCCTGCTGCACCGTCCCGATGTGGACCAGCAGGTCAGCAAGATTTACCAGATCCTTTACCGGGTGGCATTGCGGATCGGCAAAAGAACCAGAGCCAGCAGGGGAGAGCCTTTCACCCTGCGGCGCAAAGAGGATGACTTTCTGCCTGTGCGCTTTCAGCTGTACAAGGCCCATTGCCTGAAAGCCGTCACAGAAGCACTTGACCAGTGGAAACAGCGTCCCAGAACCCGGGATCAGCTGAACGAAATTTTTCTCTGCATGCAAGTGGCCCTGGCCTGCTTCTGAGACCAAAACAAACCCGGAGAGATGTCTCTCCGGGTTTCACTTTGTGGACTTGAAGGGAAAACTTACTTCAGGGCACTCCAGAAGCTCTCTCCAGGGCCTTCCCACTGCACCCCAAGGGCCTCTGCCACGGTGGCCCCCACATCACTGAAAGTGGCCCGTTCTCCCAGATCCACTGCACCTTTGCCAGGGCGGTAGGTCAGGAGCATGCCGTATTCGCGGGTGTGATCGGTCCCGGGAGCAGTGGGGTCGTTTCCGTGATCGCTGATCAGGACCAGCAGGCCATCCTCGGGCACCTGGGCCAGAATTTCAGGCAGGTGGTCATCGAATTCCTTCAGGGCATTGCCATACCCCTGGGGGTCCCGACGGTGGCCGAACTTGGCATCGAAATCCACCAGGTTGGTGAAGACCAGACCGTTGAAATCTTCCTGCATGCGCTTCAGGGTTTTCTGAATGCCATCCAGGTTGTTGTCGGTGTGGATCTCCTCGGTGAAGCCCTGGTGGTCGTAGATGTCGGGGATCTTGCCGATGCCCACCACGTCTTTGCCTGCCTCATGCAGTGCATTGAGCACCGTCCGAGGCGGGGTCAGTGAGAAATCCTTTCGAAGTTCCCCTGCACGTTCGAAAGGAAACGCCCCTTTGAACGGACGGGCGATCACGCGGGCCACAGCGTACTCCCCCTGCAGGATGTCACGGGCCTTCTGGCAGTAGTCGTACAGGGTCTCAATGGGAGTCACATCCAGATGGGTGGCAATTTGAAATACGCTGTCGGCACTGGTGTACACGATGGGGTAACCGGTTTTGATGTGCTCCTCGCCGTAGTCCTTGATGACCTCGGTTCCGCTGTAAGGCAAGTTGCACAGCCATTTGGTGCCAATGGCCTCCTCAAAACGGTCCATCACCTCCTGTGGAAAACCATCACTGAAGGTCCTGAAAGGATGCTCCAGCTGAACCCCCATGAATTCCCAGTGTCCGGTGGAGGTGTCTTTGCCCGCACTGACCTCTTTTAGGCGACCATAGCCACCCTCGGCCTGATCAGGGCTTTCAAGATTCACCGTTGGAATCTTGCCCAGACCCAGCTTTGCCAGGTTGGGAAGCTCGACTTTGCTCTGCTCCAGCGTGTGGTTGATGGTGTGAGAACCCACGTCCCCGAACTTTGCAGCATCAGGAAGTTCGCCCATGCCCACAGAGTCCAGCACAATCACTGTGATTTTCATGGTTCACTCCTTCTCGGCAATGGCGGCTTCCAGGGCAATCTGCACCATGTCATTGAAACTGGTCTGGCGCTCCATGGAACTGGTGGCCTCCCCGGTCACAAGGTGGTCACTCACAGTCAGGATGGTCAGGGCCTGCACCCCATACTTTGCCGCAATGGTGTAAAGTCCCGCAGCCTCCATTTCCACGCCCAGCACGCCAAACTGAGCCCAGATCTTGTAGTGGTCCGGGTGGTCGTTGTAGAAGGTGTCGCTGGAGAAGATGTTCCCCACGCGCACAGCCTTGCCTGCACGTTTTGCAGCCAGGTAGGCCTGATGCAGCAGTTCAAAGTCAGCGATGGGTGCAAAGTTCCTGCCCCCAAAGCGAATGTTGTTGATCTGGCTGTCGGTGGAGGCCGCCTGGGCGAGAATCACATCGCGCACCTTCACATCCTCGTGGTAGGCCCCGCAGGTGCCCACCCGGATCAGCTTCTTGCAGCCATAATCGCGGATCAGTTCGTTCACGTAGATGGAGATGCTGGGAATGCCCATCCCGCTTCCCTGCACGCTGATGCGGTGCCCTTTGTAGGTTCCGGTGTACCCCAGCATGCCACGCACATCGTTGTGCTGCTCGGCATTCTCCAGAAAGTTCTCGGCAATGTGTTTTGCCCTCAGGGGGTCACCGGGGAGAAGGACGGTTTCTGCGATCTGGCCGGGTTTTGCATTCAGGTGTACGCTCATGGGGTTTCCTTTGTGTGGTTGGGTGAGAGGGCGGATGGGGGAGGGGTGGTTGGAAAGAGTGGACAGTTTACAGTGAACAGTTCACAGCAAGATGGGCTCTGGCTCCTGGGTGGACGAGGAGGGAAACTGCCCCTGTATTTCGTTGACACGCTGTTTTCAAGCGGCTACATAGCCTTCTGCCTTCTGCCTTCTGCGGCGAGCATCGCCTTACGAAATGTGCCCCAGAATCAGTGGCATTTCTGCGGGTTTTGCTGCATCAATGCGAAGGGCTTCCTGAACCAGTGTGAAGGCAGCATCTTTGCCTTTCTGGTTGTGGTAGATGCGGGCGATGGGCTGTCCTGCTTCGACAGCATCCCCGATTTTGTGCAGCAGTTCGATGCCCACCGAGTGGTCGATGGCTTCCCCTTTGGTTTCCCGGCCTCCGCCGAGGACCAGCAGGGCCTGACCGATCTTGAGGGCTTCGATGTGTGCAATGAAACCAGACTGTCCTGCTTTGACTTCCACGGTTTCTGGAGCCACATGGAACAGAGAGGGATCATCGATGTACCTGGGGTCGCCACCCTGTGAGGCCACAAAGGCCCGGAGTTTGGCGAGGGCAGAGCCATCTTTGAGGACTTCTCTGGGTCTGCGGTCTGCTTCTTCTTCACTGAAGCCTTCTGCAAGCAATGTTTCCTTCGCCAGGGCGAGGCACAGTTCACGCAGGTCTTCGGGGCCTTCGCCTTTAAGGGTGGAGATGGCTTCGAGCACTTCCAGGGTGTTGCCGGTCATGAATCCGAGAGGGGTTTCCATGTCGGTGAGCACTGCCCTCACGTTGCGTCCGCTCAGTTTGCCGATGTTGACCATGGCCTCTGCCAGCTTGCGACCATCTTCCAGGGTCTTCATGAAGGCACCGCTGCCCACCTTCACGTCCAGAACGATGGTTTTTGCACCTGCTGCAAGTTTCTTGCTCATGATGGAACTGGCGATCAGGGGCAGGCAGTCCACGGTGGCGGTCACGTCCCGCAGGGCGTAGAGCAGGCCATCTGCAGGGGCAAGGTTTTTGCTCTGTCCCACCAGCGCCAGACCGATTTCTCTGGCCTGTTTGAGGAAAGGCTCGTCTGCGAGCACGGGGCTCCAGCCTGGAATGCTTTCCAGTTTGTCGATGGTGCCTCCGGTGTGGGCCAGACCGCGCCCGCTCATCTTGGCCACCGTGAGGCCCAGGGCGGCCAGCATGGGGGTCAGGACCAGACTGGTCTTGTCGCCCACCCCTCCGGTGGAGTGCTTGTCCACGGTGTGGGACAGGCTGGAGAGGTCCAGCATGTCGCCACTTTCGGCCATGGCGAGGGTCAGGTAAGTGGTTTCCTCGGCGGTCATGCCCTTGAAGAACACGGCCATCAGCCATGCGGCCACCTGATAGTCGGGCACCTGTCCGTTCACATAATCGAGGATCAGGGTGCGCAGTTCGGCTTCGGTGTGCTGACCACCATCCCGTTTCTTCTGGATCAGGTCGGGGATGCGCATGTCAGTACCCTTCGCCTGCGGTCTGGCCCTGCACCAGGGCGACGCCACTGGAGGTTCCCAGTCGGGTGGCTCCTGCCTCAATGAATCTTTGTGCGTCCTGGAAGGTTTTCACTCCTCCTGCGGCCTTGATGCCGATTTTGCCCTGGGTGACCCTTGCCATGAGCTGGATGTCTTCCAGGGTGGCTCCACCTGTGCCAAATCCGGTGCTGGTTTTCACGAAATCAGCTCCGGCCTGCAAGACCAGTTCAGTGGCTTTTTCTTTTTCTGCATCGGTCAGATAGCAGGTCTCGATGATCACTTTGAGGATCACGTCCTGGGTGGCTTCGCGCACGGCCTGAATGTCTTCCAAAACCAGATCCCAGTTTCCAGCTTTGGCTGCACCGATGTTGATGACCATGTCCACTTCATCGGCCCCGAGTTCCACACTCTGGGCGGCTTCCTTGGCTTTCTGCTCAGGGGTCAGGGCTCCGAGGGGGAAACCTGCCACGGTGGCGACCTTCACTTCGCTTTCCGACAGGCATTCCAGGGCCAGGGCAACGTAACTGGGATTCACACAGACGGCTTTGAAGCTGTGCTCCATGGCCTCACTGCACAGTTTGCGGATGTCGTCCGGGGTCGCTGTGGCCTTCAGGAGGGTGTGGTCAATGTATTCAGCAAGATTATTCATATGCTTTACCTACGGCTTTCGGTGCGGTCCCTTTGCCGGTGAGGGCCAGGGCAATGATGGTGAAGAGGAACGGAAGTATCTGCACAATACTGCTTGGGAACAGGTCAGTTCCACCCAGCGTGATCGACAGTGCACTGAAAAACCCGAACAGCAAGGTGGCCCCGAGGGTTCCGAGCGGTGTCCACTTCCCGAAAATCAGCGCAGCGAGGGCAATGAAGCCTGTGCCTGCCGAGAGGTTGCGGGTGAAGCTGTTCAGGAAGCCAATCGAGAGGAAGACTCCGGCGGTTCCGGCCAGCATGCCCGAGATGATCACGGCACTGTAGCGGATGCGGTACACGTTCACACCCATGCTTGCAGCGGCTTTTGGGTGTTCACCGGTGGCCCGGATTCTCAGGCCATATGGGGTTTTATACATGATGTACCATGCCAGCAGAACCATCAGGAAGGCAAAATACACTGGTGGGCTGAACCGGAAGTCCCCGAAGCCCCACTGGGGCAAAGCGTGTTCAACGGTCTTGGATTCGGTGGAGGAGCCATAAAGGAAGCCCAGCACGATGCCGGGAACGCCGACGGCCAGCAGGTTGATGGCGGTGCCTGAAATCACCTGATCGGCCTTGTACTTGATGGAGACAATGGCGTGAATCCAGCCGATCAGACCACCCGTGAGGGCTCCGGCAATCCAGCCCACCCAGGGTGCAGCGTTGCCCAGGGTTGGGTCCAGCAGCTGGGTGGTCACAGCACCTGCGAGAGCACCGAAGATGATGATGCCTTCCAGGGCGATGTTGACCACACCTGCACGCTCACTGAAGAGGCCGCCGAGGGCTGCGAGCAAGAGGGGGGTGGTGGCGCGAATCAGGGTGGCCAGAAAGGTCAGGGAGAAGAGGTCCGTGAAAATCATGCGGTCACTTCCTTGCGTTCCTCTTGATGGGAGGTTCTGGGTTCAGGGGCTGCTGGAGGCGGGCTGATGATCTTCTTGCTCAGGAAGCCCTGGGCAGCGATGATCAGCACGATGATGGCTTTCAATACGGTCACAATGTCGCGGTTGAGGGCATCGAGTTTCTGGTCCACGTACATGCCGCCGGTGTCCAGCACCCCAAACAGCACGCTGGACACAACCACACCCACAGGGGTGCTCTGTCCAAGCAGGGCAATGGTGATGCCGTCAAATCCGACGCTCACAGGCAGGGATTGCTTCAGGCGGAACTCGTCCAAAGCTCCTCCCATCACGTAATGGGATGCGGTCAGTCCAGCGAAAGCTCCGGCAATGACCATCGCCAGGATGGTGTTGCGGGCCACGTTGATTCCGCCGTATTCTGCGGCTTTGGGAGACAGGCCCACAGCGCGGATCTCGTATCCACGTGCGGTTCTCCACAGGAAGATGCCAAAGAAGGCTGCAGCCAGGAGGGCAATCAGGAAGGCGACATTCAGACGGCTGGTGATCAGGGCATCGGTGGCCTGAATGGTCATGGGAACCCACAGGGCAGCGGTGACTGCGATTCCAGACAGAGCCGCAATCCAAAGGCGGTTTTTGTTCTTGATCAGGCTGAAGACGATCCCGAGCACGATCAGGCCTGCAATCCAGCTCAGGCTGATGGTGTCTCCCACCTTGTGCAGGCCGAACAGGTACAGCAGGCTGGGAAAGTGGGCTCCAGGTTGCAGTTCTGCACTCTTGGCCTCAAAACCCTCTGCCTTGAAGGGGAGGTGGAAAGTCTGCCCGAAGAACTTCACTTCATTCGAGCCGATCATGAACACGAAGATCCCGGCGGCAACATAGTTCAGCATGATGGTGTTGATGACTTCACTGGACCCGAAGCGTGCCTTGAGCCAGCCGACCAGCCCACCCCACAGTGCCCCTCCGAGTGCACCTGCAATCACGGTCAGGGGCAGCAGCAGTGCAGCAGGCAGAGGCACGTAAACCCCGACCAGCATGGCACAGATGGCCCCAATGGTCATCTGACCGGGTGCGCCGATGTTGAAGAGACCTGCCCGGAAAGCAAAGGCCACACTGAGACCCGTCAGGATCAGGGGGGTGGCAAGCACCAGGCTCTGCAGGAAATCCGGCAGGCTGGTGAGGGGCGCAAAGAGGGTCGAGTACACGAAGTAGATCAGGTCGAACTTCCCGAGCACCACTTCACCGAAAGTGAGTGGGCTGCTCAGGCCACTGGGCACGCTCTGAATCCCAATGATGATCAGTGCACCCCCCAGAATGGCAATCAGGAAGGACACGGAGGGGACAAGCGCCCAGCGCAGTTTCTCCATGCGCTCACGCCACACTTTGAAGCCACTCAGGCCTGTTGCCACGGTCACCAGAGAGGCAAGAAGGCCCAGCACCAGTCCCATGTTGGCTCCACCAGAAGTGAAAGGAATGCGCCTGAGGGGAATGTTCTGGTCCAGCAGGACCTGGGTGGCCTGCCCAAGGGAAACATGGATGCTGATCATGGCGAGGGCAGCCACCAGCAGGCCAGCAACGCCTGAAATCCACATCCAGGAGGCCTTGCGCAGGGCAGCAAAGGCAGACAGCAGCAGGCAGGCAAAGAGAGCCCAGCCCAGACCCAGGGCAAGGTCCATCGAGGGGAGGTTCTCGGGGGGAAAGCCCGAATAGTCCATCACTTTTCCGGTCAGCATCTGCAGGGTGCCTGCTCCACTGAAATTCCGGGCGTAGGTCAGGTAGGGGAGGGCCATCAGTCCCAGTCCGGCAACCAGACTGGTGTACAGCGCAATGCTTGTTGCGCTCTTGGTGGTTTGATAACTCTGGCTCATGTGCGGTCTCCAGGGGTTTTGAAGTGTTCTTTGGTCTGGCCTCAGGCCAGGGCGGGTTCCTTCTCGGTGGGGGCAGGTGCGGCTTTCACTCCGGCCATCAGGAGGCCCAGTTGTTCCTCGGTGGCCTCACTTGCTTTGACCTCGCCCATGATCTGTCCCTCGAACATCACCAGGATGCGGTCCGAGAGGTTCATGACTTCGGTGAGGTCTGCGCTGACCAGCAAGACCCCCAGTCCCTGATCGCGGGCACGGACAATCTGCCTGTGGATGAACTCGATGGCCCCGATGTCCACCCCACGGGTCGGCTGACTGGCCACCAGGATTTTCGGGTTGCGGAACATCTCACGGGCCACGATGATCTTCTGGGCATTTCCACCCGAGTAGCGTCCGGCAGGCAGGTCTGCAGAACGGGGGCGCACATCATAAAGGTCGGTCTGGGTTTCGGTGTGCTTGCGGATGCGCTCCAGATTCAGAAAGCCAAATTTGCCACTGAAAAAGGAACTCCGGTGCTGCCCGAGCACCATGTTCTCGGCGGTGGTCATGTCCAGCACCAGACCCCGTTCGTTGCGGTCTTCAGGGATGTGGGAGAGGCCTGCTTCTGCCACTTTGCGGGCATCCACCTTTTTCAGGGTTTCGCCAGAGTAGCGGATCTCGCCCCGGTTCAGGTGGCGCAGTCCAGTGATGGCCTCCACCAGTTCGCTCTGTCCGTTGCCATCGATTCCGGCAATTCCGACCACTTCACCACTGGCCACATGGAAGGACACCTGATCCACCACATGCTTTTTGTTGCTGTTCAGGATGGTGGCATCCACCACTTCCAGCACTTTCTCTTTTGGCTGGGCTTCTTTCTTCTGGACTTTGAGGTTCACCTCGCGGCCCACCATCATGCGGGCGATGGTCTCGGTGGTGGCCCCTTCTCTGGGGATGCTGCCGATCATGCGTCCATCGCGCAGCACAGAGATCTCGTCGCAGAGTTCGAGCACTTCATGCAATTTGTGGGAAATGAAAATCACGCTGTTTCCCTGCTGTGCAAATTGCTCCCGCAGGAAGCGGAACAGGTCTTCGGTCTCTGCAGGGGTCAGGACTGCAGTGGGCTCATCCAGAATGAGGATTTTGGCTCCACGGTACAGCGTTTTCAGGATCTCCACTTTTTGTTGCAAACCCACAGGGAGGTCTTCAATCTTTGCATCAGGGTTCAGCCCAAAGTTGAACTGGTCAATCAGTTCCTTGACCCTTTTGCGCGCGGCGGCGTAATTGATGCTGGTCCCCTGGGTCGGTTCCATGCCCAGAATCACGTTCTCGGTCACGGTGAGAGGCCCGACCAGCATGAAGTGCTGGTGCACCATCCCGATCCCGTTCTGGATGGCGTCTCTGGGGTCCAGCATGGGAGCAGGCTGACCATTCACCCAGATTTCTCCGCTGGTGGGGGGCTGCATCCCATAAAGGATCTTCATGAGGGTGCTTTTCCCGGCACCGTTCTCTCCGACCAGTGCGTGAATGCTGCCCCACTTCACTTTGAGGTTGATGTTGTCGTTTGCCAGCACCAGAGGGAAGCGTTTGGTGATGCCTTTGAGTTCAATCGCGTAGGGTTCAGTCATGGTTGGGGGCCTGAAGTCATGACAGGGACTGGAGCAGGCTGACTTCCTGACCTGCCCAGGTGGGGGTCCATCACTTGCAGCACGGCAATCTGTCCCGACAACCAGAGAGATTGCGGGCATTGCGGCTTGTCATACGTATGACTTGATTATAGTCATACGTATGACGGAACTTCAAGAGTGGATGCAAGGCCAGACCACATTGCGTTTCCAACCGCACCGCAGAGGAGAAAACCACCTGCTGTCAGCTGGCCCATCGTTTTCTGGCTCAGAAAGGGCTACACTCTGTCAAAACACTCCACATCATGCGAGGTCCACATGCAAACTCGAGAAATCACCTTACAGGAAGTTGTGTCCTACACCTGGCTGGACCAGTCCGTGCAGGTCGTTGCCAAAAGCACCCTCACCCCTCAGGAACATGAGGCCATTTTTCGAGGTCAGTTGCGCCTGACTTTTCTGGGCGTGGAGACCAAACTGACCGCTGTGCAGATTCAGGAAGGTGCGTCCCTGCTGAACTTTCTGGTGTCCACACATCTGCTGCAGGATTGAGAGAATGTGACCTGGATGCCTCAATTCAGGTCGTGTTCCAGAAAGGCTCAGAAGAAATTCAGCGTGCCTCAGGGACTTTTCAGTGCCCGGGATTAACCTGTAATCAGAAAGGAGGGGCACATGTTATTCATCCTCTCACTGGTCGCTGGTTTACTCATTGGAAGCATTTTTCTGGGCATCGCACTCCTGATGGACCGTTTACTGAAAACCCCCACCATCGTGGTGGACGATCTTCAAGAAGCCCCTTCTTTTGCGCTCAGCTCTTCTCTGACCACCGCAGCCTGAAAACCATTTGTACGCAGATTGAAATTGTATTGCGCCACTGCCCTGATGCAGTGGTTTTTTATTTTGACCAGAAACCTTCAGGAAGAGGAGCCTGGAGGTCCACTTGCTCTGCAGAAATGGGATGCTGAAAAACCAGACGTGCAGCGTGCAGGCGGTAACCTCCGTCTCCAGGGAGACCAGGGTTCTCCTTCAGGGGCAATCCATCTGGTCCATAAAGAGGATCTCCGACCAGAGGATGCCCAATGGAGGCCAGATGAATGCGAATCTGGTGGGGCCGTCCAGTCTGGATGTCCACCTGAAACAGGGTGGCGTTTCTGATGCGCTCCAGAACCCTTGCCAGACTGTAAGACGGTTTTCCATCAGGGCTCGCAGCAAAAACACTTCCGAGTCTTGGGTGCAGGACAGGACCTATGGGGGTGGAAATCTGATAAAGCTCTTCGGGTGCCTGCCCTGAGGCCACTGCCAGATACCTTTTCTGGACTTCATGGTCCCTCCAGGCTTTTGCCATCAGAGAGGCCCCCTCAGCTGTGCGGGCAAACAACACGATGCCTGAAGTGTACCGTCCCAGTCGATGCAGAGGGCTGGCTTCAGACCTGTTTTTGCGCACCTGCATCAGCAGGGTGTGTTCCAGAAATCCCCCGGCAGGCATGGTGGGAAGGCCACTGGGTTTGTTGATTGCCAGCAGATGCTCATCTTCATGCACAACAGTGAAATCCAGAGGAACCTCGGGTTCCTCCCAGGGTGGCCGGTGCCACACCAGCGCCTGACCAGGTTTCAGTTCAGGGTTGCCTGAAACGGTCTGTCCATCGAGCTCAATTTCCTCCCGAATCAACCGCTGCTGCCAATCTTCCAGGGTGGAATGGGTGTAAAACCTGCTCAGATAATCCAGCAAAGTCAATCCTGCAGCCTTTTTTCCCAGCTGCTCCGTGTAGGCGTACCCCTGATTCAGCTTCATGATTTATTGCTGTGGGGCTGCTGTGGAGTTGCGCTGAATCAGCTCCGTCTGAAACCAGACCACTTTTCTGGCTGTGGGCTGGGCCTCAAGAAGCTGAATCAGTTCCTGGGCTGCACATTCCCCCATCTGCTCAGCCGGGATGTGCAGGGTGGTCAGTTCGGGCTCAATGTACTGAGAAAGTTCCAGATTGTCGATGCCAATCACCGAGAGGTCCTCCGGAATGCGCAAGCCCAGTTCCTTGGCTGCCTTGTAGACTCCCACAGCCAGAAAATCCCCATCACACATGATGGCAGTGGGGCGTTCTTCGGAACTTCCGAGCAGGGCCAGTGCCCCCTGTTTTCCCCCTTCCAGTGAGAAAGGCGCTCGAACTTCCCATTCGGGCCGGTAGGTCCAGCCCTGCTCCTCGAAAAACTCCCGGTAGGTGCGGCTTCTGGCCTGAAAGGTCTCGGTGTCCACGGTGGCGGCCAGATGGGCGATCCGGGTGTGCCCCAGACCCACCAGATGCTGCAGGGCCATGCGCACCCCATGGGGAATGTCCACCATGATGGAGTGGTACCCATCAATCTGGCTTTCCACCAGCACCACATTGTTCTGTGAAAGCAGACCCGTGGACCGGGCAGAGATATCCCAAAGCACGTAACCATCCACATCATGACTGGAGAGGTGTTCGATCAGGGCTTCCTGGGTGCTCATGCTGTGGTCGTAATTCACCAGCACGGTGTCGTAGCCCAGTTTGCGCGCTTCACGGTCTGCCCCCTGGTACACAGGAGCAAAAAACGGGTTGCTGAGCTGTGGGATCACCAGGGCCAGGGTGCGCGCCCGACCTTCCCTGAGGGCTTTCGCTGCCCGGTTGGGCTTGTAATTGAGGCTGCGGGCAGCTTCCCAGATGGCCTGCTGCAGTTCTGCAGAGACGCGCCCTTCGGCTTTGCCATTTAAGACCAGGGAAACGGTGGATTGTGAAATGCCCACCAGACGGGCCACATCTGCACTGGTGGGTTTTTTGAATGGATTTTTTTCAGATTCGTTCATGGGGGCCTGGGGGAGATGGATTTGGGGGTGCCGTTCTACTGTGCACAGTATACCGTTCAATGGGCATTTGTAGGCCGAGGGCCGAGAGCTGAGGGCCGAGGGCAAAGGAACTGACCATGTGGATGGAAGATTTTCCAATTCGACTGGACTGTTTTGAAGATCAGGAGGACCACGTCAAAAAAATCCACCTGTGCAGCACAGGTGGATTCAGGAAGAAGGGTTCTCAGGATGCACTGCGTATCTCACAGCCAGGCATGTTCCATCCGAGCGCTTCTAAGGCACTCACTTCGGGGATGAAGAACCACAGTCGGGTGTCCTGGGTGTGGTCGTAGCTTTCCAGCCAGGTGCCCTTGATGTGGTCGGTTTCGGGGTGGGTTTCGGTTTCCTTGCTCCACCACGCAATGGCGGCCTGTGCCGCTTCCTGGAAGCTGGGGTAGCTGCCGAGCATGGTTCTGCGCTTGCGTTTCACGGTTACAACGTACATGCCTTATTCTATTATGTTTTTGACATAATAGATAGAGCGGATTCTTACACAGTGCCAGAATGCCACAGGAACGGTCACCGCTCTGCAAGAGGTGACAGAACGAGACACGCCCATCCTGTCACCCCATCGTGTGGATCAGCTTTCTGCCTTCTGCCTTCTGCTTTCTGCCTTCTGCTTTCTGCCCTCGGCTCTCGGCCCTGGGCCCTCGGCAGGCGCAGCCTTATTTCGCCAGAATTCCTGCCATGTCCATCAGGCTGAGGTCCAGTGGTTTTTTGCTGCTGACCACGATGTCCAGAGGGGTGGGCACGATGCGTCCTGCCTGCAGGCCCACCAGAACGCCATGCTCGCCTTTTGCCAGATGCTCCACGGCAGCAACGCCCAGGCGGGTCGCCAGCAGGCGGTCATAGGCTCCGGGGGTGCCGCCACGTTGAACGTGCCCGAGGGTGGTGCTGCGCAGGTCGAAGCCCAGACGCTCCCGGTTTTCCTGGAAGTAATGGACCAGTTTTTCAGCGTTGTAGGTGGCCCCTTCTGCGACCACACCGATGGCGTGCGCCTTGCCCCGTTCATACGCGGCCCTGAGCTGGGCTGCGATTTCTTCTGGTCCTGTTTCGAATTCAGGGATCACGATGACTTCGGCACCCCCGGCAATTCCGGCCATCAGGGCAAGGTAACCGCAGTCCCGGCCCATCACTTCCACCAGAAAGGCCCGGTGGTGGCTCGAAGCGGTGACTTTCAGGCGGTCAATGGCTTCCAGGGCGATGTTCAGGGCGGTGTCCACCCCGATGGTGAGTTCCGAGCCAAACAGGTCATTGTCGATGGTGGAGGCGATTCCAACCACCGGGAAACCCAGGGTGGACAGGGCGTGTGCTCCGGTCTGTGATCCGTTTCCACCAATCACCACCAGACCTTCAATTCCTTTTTCGGCAAGCCGGTTCAGGGCTTTCTGCTGGCCTTCCAGGGTGCGGAATTCCGGGCAGCGTGCGCTTCCCAGGAATGTGCCCCCGCGCTGCATGACATCCCCAACGTCCCGTGCAGAAAGCAATTTCAGGTCGCCCTGGATCAGCCCGGCATATCCATGATGAACCCCGTAAACCTCCATGCCCAGACCGATGCCTGTTCTGGTGACGGCGCGAATGGCCGCATTCATTCCAGGTGCGTCCCCTCCACTGGTCAATACTGCGATGCGTTTCATGTGGACCTCCCTCTGGTGAACAGCAGAACGCCAGCAGAAGAAGCCTGTTGGATTCATCTGCCTGTGATGTTCATGACCTGCCTGTGGACCCGAATCCTGCATCCAGCACGTCTGGTTGGGCGGGTCGGTCCTGCCGTTCTTCCCCCTCAGCATGCCTGTTTGTTGGGTGGGACAGCAAGGTTAAGTGTCCCCCTGACGTTTATCCTGCAAAGGGGAACCTGCTGAACAAAGTGCAGACGTCCAGACAGGTGATCCATCCTGCAAGACGGTGTGCTTTTAATACACCTATGAAAACCTGGCTCAATGCACCCACTCAATGGCAGGAACACGAAAACACCCTGACCGTGACCACGTTGCCTGATACCGATTTCTGGCAGGTGACCCACTATGGCTTCCGTCGGGACAGCGGACACGCCTACCTTGAAAGCGTCCGTGGAGACTTTGATTTCACCGTGACTTTCAGCGGCCAGTACCGCGACCTGTACGATCAGGCAGGATTGCTCCTCAGGGTCAGTGAAACCCTGTGGCTCAAAGCAGGCATTGAGTATGTTGAAGATGTGCACAACCTGAGTGTGGTGGTCACACGAGAATTCTCCGACTGGTCGGTGACGCCGCTGCAAGGTGCTCTGGAAAGCACCACCCTGAAACTGTCCAGGCGCAAAGAAGCCATCACCATTGAAGGGGCCATCAACGGAGGACCGCTGCAGCTCATGCGCATGCTGTACTTCCCAGAAGTTGAAGAAGTGCAGATTGGCCCGATGTGTTGCAGCCCCACAGGCCAGGGTTTCGAGGTGGAATTCCGTGACATGCACTGGCATCCCGTGTCTGGACAGCAGGTATGATGGGAATACTTTGGACGACCTGACCCGTGCCCTGATCCATCAAGATTTTGAGTCCCTGCCTGTCGAAATGTGGCAGAAAAGCAACCTGGCTGCTTATGTGTTCTGTCACACCTCAGCAGCTTACCGCAGAGGACTCCTTCCCCATTACGCCCATGCCCTGCAACGCTGGAAAGCTCAGGAAAAAGAGCTGCGTGAATTGTTGCTGGCCTGGAATGCGGCTGGCATTGTTCCCTTGCTGATCAAAGGCGTCGCGATGGCTTTGAAACACTACACCCATCCTGGAGAGAGGTACTTCGGAGACATTGACCTGATGCTGGACCGTTCCCAGATGGCCCGGGCCAGGGATCTGGCTGCGGGTCTGGGCTGGCAGGTGTTGTTTGATGCACAGCGTGACCGGGGGTTCAGTGTGCATGAATCCCTGGGATTGATTTCTCCATCGCACAACATCAAACTGGATGTTCACCATGCATTGCTGAAACATCCGAAACCCTTTGAAAGACGTGCCCTGGACATGCAACGCCTCCTCGAACCCTGCATGGAGCATTTCGACTGGGAAGGCGTGCAGGTGCGCATGCTTGGACTTGCGGACACCGCGATTGTGCCCCTGATGTTGCATCGTGCCTGGTACCGGGACCGCTGGAACCTCAAGCGCTTTGATTATCTGGACCTGAACCTGCTCAGGGAGGCAGGCCTGACCCGCGAGGCCCTGCTGGAACGTGCAAAGGTGCTGGGATGCCAGACCACCGTTGAGCTGTTCCTGCAGCGGTGTGACCCCTGGCAAAAAGTCCTGGACCTCAAGCCTCTTGATGCCACCAAACTGGACCTCTGGAGAAGGCAGATCTCGCCTGAACGGGGATATTCGGAGCACCAGGGACAACAGGCCCGCACGGGCCTGATCCTCGGTTACACCCCCTATCTGGTCCGCAATGTTCTCAGGGGAACTGGCTGGGTGTTGAAAGCTGCTCTGGTGCTGCAAAAGCAACAGACCTTGCAGGAACTGTGCAACCATGTTGTGCTGAGAAGAACATCTCAGCCTGACTTTTCACAAATTCACAAGGCACGTGTTGGGGTGCTGGGTGCCTCCAAACTTCTGGCGTATTTCCCACGTGGCAACAGCGGGATGTGCGTTTTGCGTGCACTTGCAGCCCTCTGGTGGTTGAGAAGTGCAGGTGTGGATGCTGAACTGGTCAGTGGAGTGCGCAATGATGGAGGCAAAATCAAAGGCCATGCCTGGATTGAATATCAGGGAAGTGTGCTTGCCATCATTGCCGCTGACCTGATGGCACCTTTGTACTACAAGATCAACTTTCGTTCTTCAATTCAGCAAAATTCACGTCAAAGCCCAGATGCAGCATCCGGGCAGGGACCTTCAGCAGCCGATTGATGCCCTGCTGGGCCAGCAGCGAGGCTTCACGGGTGAGGGGCATCCCGCTGGCCTCCCACAGGGTGCGGACAAATTCCAGCCTGGGTACAGCCACCAGAGCGCTCTCTGTGTGACGTTTCAGCATCCAGAACTGTTTCAGTGGGCAGGATTGGGGTTGAAACCATTGCAGGTCACCCACCTCGAAGCGCCACTTGTGCCGGGTGCCGCGCGGAATCCAGGTGCGGGTTTCCGGGAGCACGTCCTCGAAGCGCTCCACGGTGTCGGGCAGCAGGTGCAGTCCTGAATCCCACGGGTATAAGGTGAGGTCCTGGCCAATCCAGGACCAGTCTTCGGAGAGGGCAGGCACCTGGGAACGGGCGGCCTGAAGCAGGGTGGTGGTCTTGCCTGTTCCACTTGGACCAAGCATCACCACTGCGCCACCATCCAGGTACACGGCAGAAGAGTGCAAAGGCATGAACCCCTGCAGGCGCAGGAGTTCACTGATTGCCAGCATCAGGATCAGTCGCAGTCCCGTGCCCTCTCCTGCAAACCGCAGCTCTTTTTCCTGCAGACTGATCTGCAACAGGGTGTTTTTGCACTTCAGGAACACACCCTGTGGGGTTCTGGCGCTGTACACCTCTGCATCCGGGTAATTCACCCGGGTCATGTCTTCTGGTACAGAAATCGATGTTTGCAACACCCTGTACTGCTCAGTGATGGGCAGCACGTAAGTCCGTTGCCAGTCCAGTTCCAGGAACTCCACCAATGCATCAGGAAGTGAATCCCAGGTCAGTTGCAGAGAGAGAACATCAAGCTTCATCAATCAGACCTGCCTGAACCAGATCGCGGAGGATGTCTCCAGCATCGGTGCGGGCAGTGGGCAGATCCAGGCCATAGTGTCCCACCAGCACCTCTGCCAGGGTGTCCAGCGAAGCAGGCAGGGCCAGCCACAGCAACCGACCGGAGGTGTTGAGGGTGAAAATGTCCTGGGTGTCGGGGTTGAGTAGAACCAGCTCGTCTTCCAGATCGGTGACCAGAATGTCTTGTTTGGGCCTGTACATCAGCCGAAATTCTACCACAGGGGGTTCTTGCAGGCATGGGGACCTGCAGCCCAGAGCGTGGATCAAATGATCAGGAGAATTTTCATGGAAATGGTGCAGGAATCATTTTCGTAAGCAAAATGTCAGGCTTCAGATGGTTTAATTCCTGCAGAGACTTTACACTTGAGTAAAGCCTCTGCACCGGGCCACAAATCAGATGGGATCTTCCTGGTTTGCCATCACCACCCATCACCTGAATGCATCAACTCTTTGAAGAGGTAAATGTGACGCTCACCGACAGCAACCTTCTGGCCCAACGCACCCTGGAACAGCTGCAGAAAGTGATTCTGGGCAAAGAAATCCAGCTCAAACTGGCCCTGACCTGCCTGCTGGCCAGAGGACACCTGATGATCGAAGATGTTCCCGGGGTGGGGAAGACCACCCTGGCGCATGCCCTGGCCGCTACCCTGGGGTTGGAATTTGCGCGGGTCCAGTTCACCAGTGACCTGTTGCCTTCAGACGTGATTGGGGCGACCATCTATGAACGGAACGCGGGCACCTTCCGTTTTCACCAGGGTCCCATTTTCACCCAGCTGCTGCTGGCCGATGAAATCAACCGGGCCACCCCCAAAACCCAGAGCGCACTGCTGGAAGCCATGGAAGAGCGGCAGGTCAGCATGGATGGCCAGACCCACATGCTTCCTGAGCCGTTTTTTGTGATTGCCACCCAGAACCCAGTGGAGCAGATTGGCACTTTCCCGTTGCCTGAATCCCAGCTGGATCGTTTTTTGCTGACCATCACGCTGGGTTACCCTGATCCCAGAGCAGAACGGGAACTCTTGATGGGAGAGGACCGCCGTGACCTTGCCCGCCATTTGCCTGCCGTGCTGCACACAGAGGCCCTGCAGGAGGCCCAGGACAGGGTGTCCAGGGTGCACATTTCTGCTGCTCTGGTGGATTACGTGCAACTCCTGCTCAAAGCCACCCGCAACCATTCCGAATTCCAGCTCGGTCTCAGTCCCCGTGCGGCTCTGGGTCTGATGTCCGCTTCCCGTGCCTGGGCCTGGCTTTCGGGGCGGTCCAGTGTGCGCCCTGAAGACATTCAGGCGGTTTTTCCAGCCCTGGCCACCCACCGTTTGCTGCTCAGGTCCACCGGACAGCCCCACCGGGAGTCCGTGCTGGCCTTGCTGGCTTCAACCCCCATCCCATGAAGATCCCTGGGAAGCCCTTGCTTTTGAACCCCACCCGTTTTGGCTGGGTGTATCTGGCATTTGTGATGCTGAGCCTGCTGGGCTGCATCAATTACCAGCTCAGTCTCGGATACCTGCTGTGTTTCCTGCTGGCTTCCACCTGGCTGGTGTGTCTGGTGGAGGCTTACCGTCACTTGCAGGGACTGACGGTGACCTTTCATGCACCAGATGCAGTGTTTGCAGGTCAGGAGAGTCTGCTGGAGGTCCAGGTGACCAACCATCAGAACCAGCCAAGGGCAGACCTTGAGGTGCAACTGGCCGATCAGACCCACCTGCTGTCCATTCCACCCCTGGGAGAGGCCACAGCTTCACTGCTTGTTCCAACCCATCAACGGGGATGGCAACCTGCCCCAGAAGTCACCCTGCAGGGCAGAGACCTGCTGGGTCTTTTCAGGGTGCGACAGCAGGTGCCAGGTGAAGCCCGGGTGATGCTGGTTTACCCGGCCCTGGAGGAGCGTCCTCCAGTCTGGAGGGTCACCGGAGAAGCCACAGGAACCGCCCGGCGCAAAACCGGTCAGGAGGAGTACAGCGGCCTGCGTTCCTACCAGACGGGGGACACCCTGGGCCGTGTGGCCTGGAAGAGGGGCGAACTGCCCGATGGAACCCTGCTGACCAAGGAGTTTGAAAGCCATCAGGATGTCTCGGTGGTTCTCTCCTTTCAGCAGTTGCCTGCAGGACTGAACACCGAGCAGAAACTGTCCCGGTTGGCGGCCTGGGTGGTGCAGGCGCAGAAGCTGGGCATCCATTACAAAATGGTGCTGCCGGGCTTTGAGGCAAGTGGAGCGGGGGAACGCCACACCCAGCGCTGCCTGACACGTCTGGCTGAATTTCCGGGAGACAGGACATGACAGCAACTTCAGGTTCTTCCCCACCATCCCTCCCAGCAGGACCCATGCGTGCCCTGATGCTCGCCCTGGTGCTGGTCTTCCTGCCTTATCTTCTGGATTTGCCTTTCTGGATCGCCCTGCTGTCCCTGGGTCTCGTTGGCTGGCGCTGGATGAACCTGCACAGGGGCTGGCCGATGCTGTCTCTCCCCATGATGTTCCTGGTGGTGGTGGCTGCCGGGGTTGGCGTCTGGCAGGAATTTGGAACAGTGGTGGGCAGGGATGGTGGGGTGTCTGTCCTGCTGGTGCTGCTGGGCCTGAAACTGAATGAAAGCCGCAAAACCCGCGATGCCCTGTTGCTGGTCCTGATGTCTTTCTTCACGCTGGTGGCATTCTACTTTTTCCGTCAGGATGTGCTGACCCTGATTTACACCCTGGGTGTGGCAACCTTGCTCTTTGCAGTGGTGGTGTACTGGCGCAAAGGAAGGGGTGCCCTGCCAGACCAATTGAAACGGATTTTTCCTCTGCTTTTGCGTGCCCTGCCCTTCACCCTTGTGCTGTTTGTGGTGTTTCCCAGGCCGGATGCCCCCCTCTGGGCCATGCCCGCGCAGAGCCAGAACTCCGAATCTGGACTGGCAGATGAGATCACGCCGGGCAGCGTCAGCAGTGTGGCCAAGAGTGAAACAGTGGCCTTTCGGGTGGAGTTTCTGGACCCTCCACCTCCCCGTGCACAGCTGTACTGGAGAGGACCGGTGTTTGAGGCCTTCGATGGTCGCAACTGGACGCAACGGTCCGTGTGGACAGGATTCACCCCAAACACCCGCATTGAATCGCGGGGACGGGTGATCCGTTACCGCAGCACGGTGGAACCCCACGGTCGCATGTGGGTGCTGGCGCTGGACCGCTTTGCAGGCACCACCAGTTCGGTGCGCCTGAGCTCCAACTATCAGGTGGTGACCCGGCCTTTTGTGGTCAGGCAGCGTTTCGAGCTGCAGGCCGACACAGAAGCCATCATTGGGCGCGAGGAAAGCCGGGGTGTGCTGCAATACAACCTGCTTTTGCCTGGACAGAACAACCCCAGGGCACGGGCCCTTGCTGCCTCCTGGCAGGATCTGCCTCCTGCAGAACGGGTTCGTGCAGGAATGGAATTTTTCAGCAGTGGTGGATTCATTTACACCCTGAATCCACCGGTGCTGGAAAGTCCTGATCCCATGGATGAATTGCTGTACCAGACCAGACAGGGCTTCTGTGAGCATTATGCAGGTGCTTTTGCCTTCCTGATGCGTGCTGCAGGTGTGCCTGCCCGGGTGGTTGGAGGATACCTTGGGGGAGACCTGAATGGTTCAGCGGGTTACACCATTGTGCGCCAGTCTGAGGCCCATGCCTGGGTGGAGGTCTGGCTGGAAGGTCAGGGCTGGGTGCGCGTCGACCCCACAGCTGCTGTGTCTCCTGCCCGCCTCACAGAGGGTCTGGCGGCCAGTTTGCAGGCTCCAGCCGATTTGTCCCCCCTGACCAGAGGAGAACAGACCTGGCTGACCCGGGCACAACTGCAACTTGACGCCTTCCAGTTCGCCTGGGACCAGTGGGTGATCGGGTACAACGGCACCCAGCAACGCCTTCTGTTGTCTTTGCTGGGTGCCCATAAGGCGGTGGTCGCTCTGATTGTGGTGGTGCTGCTTGCCCTCACCCTCCTTCCCATTCTGTTGCGTCGGACGGTTCGGGCCACACATCAGACCAGCGATGAATTGCGCAGGCTCTACCAGCAATTCATCCGGCGGTTCAGCATCCAACCCGAGCTTTCAGAGCCGGTCAGCCAGTACGTCCAGCGACTGGCCCGGGCCCATCCAGAGCAGGCAGAAGACATTGAGGGCATTCTGGAAACCTATCAGGACCTGCGTTATGGTCCAGAGGCCACCCCAGAGCAGGTGAAGGGGTTCCGACAGCAGGTGCAGGGGTTCAGGTTGCGCAAATGAACTGCTTTGCGGGTCTGTACAGTGAGGATTTGGTCAGAGTCCTCAGGTAAGATGGAAGAACAAAGGAGGCGTGGATTCCTGTGCTTTACCCGGGCACCTGGCACAGGAGGAGCCAGTGGTGCGACCGGCCTTGTTCCCCAGCTGTGACCTGCAGCTGCGTGGTTTCTTGTTCTGGTCATCACCTGTCCGGGAGGAACGGTATGACCTTGCTGACGACTTTGCCTGTGCTTTCTTCCAGACCATCCTTGCAGAATGCTCTTGTTGGAGCAGGTTGTCTGCTGGCCTGTTCTGGCGTTGCCCAGGCTGAAAACGAAACCATCACCCTGCAAAACCAGCAGGCCACCCAGGTGATGTTCAGGCTTCAAGAGGCTTTCAAGAGCATGAAACTGGGGGTGCAGCTTGTGGGCTGGTCAAATGAAACCGGAACACATGCAGGAGCACCTGTGGGGTTCAATGTGCGTTTCCCCAGGGCCTTGCCTGCCAGTCAGAATCCGATTTTGCCGCTCAGTGTCCAGATCACAGGAGACACAGACCTGACCTCACTCACCCTGCTTTTTGAGGTGACCACCCCTCAGGGACCGGTTCAGGTGCCTGTTCCCCTGAAGCTGCCTGCCCGCGCAAAGCTTGAGTTGCAAGCCCCGGAAGCCATCACCACCCTGCCGGGGCACACCGTGCAACTTTCATTAAAGGTTCGCAACATGGGCCCCATTCCTGCACGGGTGCATCTGGAATTCAGTCTGGCCCTGCAGGGCATCCCTGACTTTGACCTGCAACCCGGTGCAGAGCGAACCCTCAATGTGCCTGTGCCCACCCAGCCCAGCGATCAGGTGCTGGAAGTTGGTCTGATCACCTCATCCAGCACCCAACACAAGAAGATTCTGCTGAGGGGGGTGCGTGCTGTGGACAGCCCTTACCGGGTGCGGTTGCAATGGGGAAGCAACTTTGAGTCCGGTCAGCCTTTCAGAACACAGTTCAGGGCAGAGGGAGACCTGAGTTCCACCGTCCGGTTTTCGGCCTCCATGCAACTGCAGGACCTGAAAGTGCAGGACCCTGGCCTGATGGTTGGGGTGGGGAAGACCACCGTCAATTACGGCTCTTCCCCAGCATCCGGGGTGGCGGGCAGTGCGGGTGAAGGTCTGTATGTGAGCACGGAACCTGTCAAGGATCTGCAGGTGGGTGCAGGATGGGGAATGCGCACAGGCATGGTCCGTCTGGGTGCCAAATATGCCACACGGTCCGATCTGCTGTACTGGTCGGTTGCGGCACACACAGATCTGGCCTTCACCCGCCCTGAGGTTGCTGTTTCTCTGCAGCATCCCGAGTGGTCCTGGAATGCCAGATCCACCCCCGGGCAGAGCATGTTCTGGTCCACAGGGGCCAGTTACACCGCGCAGGGCAAGAGCCTGAATGCCCGGGTGTCCTACGGTCAGAGTGGATGGGGTGGCTCCCTGAGGGGCTCTTTGAAACTCCTCCCTGGTGAGGACACCTTCAGCAGTGAAATCACGGTGGCGAACTCCCAGTGGCAGGACCTGCAGTTCCGGTACAGCAACAGGGACACCGAACTGGGCTGGACCTACAGGCCCGAACACCGCAGTGAACTGACGGGAAGTCACCGCCTGGTGCTCGAAGACCTGAACATCAAATTCAGCACCTCTGCCTCCCTGAAGGCTTTTGAGATTCAGGGTGCAGAGGTTTCAGCAGATGCCACCTACACCCAGGGGCCTTTGCAACTGAATGCTTTCACCTCCCTGAAGACCGGAGGAAGGGGTGCCTTCAACCTTTCCGGCAAGTACACCTCTTTGCTGGACTCTGGAGAGCTTGCTCTGGAAGGAGGGGTGCGCAGTTCGTGGGAATCAGGTAACATCTCTCTCTTTCCTTTTGCTTCAGTGAATTACCGGGATGTGAATGGTTTGCAGGGATATGTCTCGGTCAACCAGACCCGTGCAGGCACCCATTACCGGGCAGGGCTTTCCTACCGGTATGAGCTTCCTGTACCTGCCAGCATCACCGCAGCTCTGGACGGAACCCCTCCTGCTGATCCCTCCACCCGCACGGTGCGATTTGACGTGCAGGGGACAGGATTCCAGCCTTCCCTGTCTGGCGTGAGAGTATCAGGATGTGGCATGTCCGGTCAGTCGGATGCCAATGGTCGGGTGGTGCTGAAAGGATACCAGGGGCCCTGCACCCTGGCCGTTGACCGCAGCAGCCTGCCTGCCCACACCCACCTCAAGACCCAGACCCTCCCTTCTGAGCCCGGGGACAGCCTCACCGTTCAACTGGTGCCCACCTTCGACTTCAGGGGCAGAATCGAGTACGAGAAAACCAGTGACAGTGCCCTGATCCCCCCAACCCCCAGAAAAGTACGCGTGATGATTGCTGGGGTTGAAACCTTCTGGAAGGATGTGGACATGCCTGCAGGAACGTTTGAAGTGAAAGACCTGCCAGTTGGTGAATACACCCTGTCTGTTGAAGATGGGAAGCCCGTCACCCGGGTGTTGCTGCCCGACGGACCTCCTGTGGTCCTGACCCTGCCTGCCCCCCAGGTGCAGACCCTGAAGAAGACCACCCCTCCGATGAAACTCAACTGGAAGAGCCTCACTGTGGGGGCAGGGACTTCCGCAGAACTGAATGTGACCTCAGAAGCAGCCATCCAGCAACTCATTGTCCGTGGCCCCCAGGTGGATGTGCTTCAGGACTGCAAATCCCAGCCCAGTTGCACCACAGCTTTTGTGGTGCCTGTTTCTGCAGACGGCCTGCTGTCTGTGCAGGTGGAAGTGCATTTCAAAGAAGGAGGTGTGGCCCGCCGCACCGCCCAGCTGATCGTCACGCCCGTGACCCAAGGAGAGACCAGATGATCCCTGTTCAGAATGTTTTCCGCCCTAAAACCCTTGGCCTGCTTCTTTCTCTGCTGCTCGGTACTGCTGCTGCACAGGTGTCCATCACCGGTCCCCGCGAACTGGACCTGCAGCCCGGAGAAACCCGGACCGTAGAGTATGTGCTCAGCAACCCAGGGGATGCTGCCGTCCCTGCCGTGGTCTTCATGAACGATTACATGCAGCAGCCTGATGGCTCTCTGGTGCACATTCCTGGCAAGACCCTGCCCGGCAGTTTTTCCAGAATTGCCTCTGCAGATCGCCTGGAATACACCATTCCAGCCAAAGGAACTGTGGTGGTTCCTGTGGTGGTCAGCATGCCCAAAACCCCCATTGGAGGGTACTGGGGTGTGGTCGGGGTGGACATCCTGAACAATCCTGCAGGGGGTGGCAACAACGAAGTGGGCTTCAAGATCCGATATGCAATGGTGACCGCTGTGACGGTCAGTGGGGTGACCCAGCATGAGGTGAGCATTGACAACCTCACCGGGCAGACCCGAAATGGCAGCACCAGCATTGCCGTGACCCTCAGCAACACCGGCACCGCTTATGAGCGGTACGCCCTGAAGCTCAACATTGTGGACCTGCAGGGCAAAACCGTGGAAACCCAGGTCTCTTCAGTGGTGCTGCCCGGGCTCACCGTGGATGTGAATGTGCCTGTTCCGCAGAAACTCGCCTCTGGAACCTACGCTGTGTTTGCCACCCTGATGTACGGTGGGGACCAGCAGGTGGAGATGGCAGGCAGTCTGGAAGTGCCCTGACCACTGATCTGAAACCAGGAGAAATTGACTGTGAAGCTGCCTGAGGACAACATGCTTGCTCATCCCTGGAGGAACTTGAAAAGCCTCCTGCTGCTCGCTGTCCTGACCGCAAATACCGCAGGTCATGCGGCTTCTTCGAGCACGACCCTCTCAGTGGGGGCCATCAAACCGATGTTTGACGGGGGAACCGTGACCGCAGAAGGAAGTGGTCAGGGTGGGGGATCTGGCCAGACGCTCACTTTCTCTTCTGGGAACACCTCGGCGCCCTTGCAGCCTGGAGAGCCTGTGACCCAGACGGTGACCCTGACGGTGGACAGCTATGAAAATGCCCCACCCACACAGAGCAGTACCCTGTCTGTTACCCTGCCAAATGTTCCTGGAGTTCAGTTTTCTTTCAAGGTCAATGGGCAGAACCTGACCTCTGCGGCCATGTCTGGTTCAGTCAAATTGGAATTTCAGGTGGAGGCCACCGATGAAAATGCACCTCCACTGTCTGGGATGATTGTTGCCACCATCACGGCCAACTGAGACAAAAGAGTTCGGGTCAGGGGCAGGGTTCTCCTGCCCCATTTCCTTTGCGTCCATTCTCATTTTCTCAGTTGGACTTCAGTTCAAATTCAGCCTGTTTTTGCTGCAGTCAAGGACATTTTTCTTTTAACCCCTTACACCCTTTTGTAAGAAGTGTGTGACAGCACACAAGTAGAATGAAGACACAACTTAGGAAGCGATGACTCCTGTGACCTTACTCGGGCACCTTGGTCCAGGACGAGCCAGTGGTGCGACCGGCCTCAAGTCACCCCCTCCCTAGCAAGAGAGGATTTCCCCGGCCGTGGTCTGCAAAGAACATGGTCGGTTTTGTTTTAAGGAGCAAATACAGGAAAAACAGCAGCACCCAGAGTTCTCTGGCTCGATCTTTCTGTGCGTTCCTTTCCAAGACCATCTCAGCAGGGCAGCAAGATGCTTCCCCGTCCATGCCCTGTTCCTTCAAGGAGTGACCCTCATGCGTCAAATCAAAACCGTTCTGGCCCTCGGCTTCCTGACCCTCACCTCCGCCGCTTTCGCCGCCAGCTCCAACACCACCATCACTGCCACAGCCACCAAACCTGCAGTTGCCCTCGGAGCCCTCTCTGCCATTGATTCTTCTGATGGCACCACAGCCATCACGGCCCTGAGCTTCGGCTCAGGTGCCCTGACCAGAGGCACTGAAACCGATGCCAGCAAGACCCTGAAATTCAAACTCGCCAGCTACGACAACGCCGCCACCAGCCAGAGCTACACCCTCGCCTTCAGCATGCCCAGCGTCACCGGCTACACCTTCAAATACAAACTGGACGGTTCTGGCACCTCTGCTGCGGTTGCTGACCTGAACGGTACCCTCCCCGCAGGCAACAGTGCCAGTGCCACCTACGTGAAGTCCGCTGCCGCTGTCGGTGCCGTGGGTGATGCCACCACCGTGCTCTTCACCGTCACTGCCGATGGCTCTGCCAGCACCAACCTGACGGGCAACATCACCGTCACCCTCACCGCCAACTGAGTGCCAGATGTTGGAGCAGGGACAGGAGCTCACAAGGCTCCTGTCCCTGTGTCCAGTGCAGGTGTGTTGCAACATCATCAAACACACGCTCTGAGACATACGATGGAGACAGGCCCATGAAACACCTCACCTCCCTCTTTCTCTTCAGCCTGACGGTGGCCTCTGCCCAGACCGTCAGTGTGCAACTCCTGACCGATGAGCCCACCCCCAGTGTGCTGGGCAGCAGCTACACCATGGGGCAGAGCAGCAGGGCAGGTTACGTGTATGGTCCCAGGTTCCTCATCCGGGTCTCTTACAGTGATGCCGTCAGCCAGACCCTCTCCCTTTCCCTGTCGGGAACACAGTCTGGTTATGAACTGGTCTGGCAGGCAGATGGTGATGGGATTCCCCGATCCTTCAACACCCAGCTTGGACCGGATGTGACAGGAATCTCTGGAACCGCCGCTGACCTGTACTACCGCAACGATGGCACCCTGCATTCCTTTTCGAGCCAGGCCACACGGTATCAGGTGGGGGTCAAGGCCCTGCCCTCAGCAGCAGTGGACCTGCACACCAATCTGGTGGTAACAGTCACCCTCAACTGAATGGAGCCATCAGCGGTCAGGGATCATCTTTCAGCAAAAAGCGCAAAGAAGGGGTTGAAAACTGTCAGCAGTCCATGGGGTCTGTTTTTTCCTGTTGTAGATAAAGGCTGCAAAAAAGAAAAACCTCTGGAACTCCAGAGGTTTTTCGCTTACTGGGCTTTTCTGACTTTCTCTTCCTGCTGCTGCCGGATCTTTTCCCACATCTGCTGCTCTGTTTCGGCGTTGCGTCTGTGGGTCTTCAGGATGGCGTCGTTGCCTTTCAGGCCTTTTTCTTCGAGGTCCTTTGCGGTCACGGTTTCCAGGTAGCTCAGGCGAATCAGTTCCATCGGGGTGAGGCCGTCGCGGGTGTTTTTCACCTTGCGCTTTTTCTTGAATTCGGTGGAGTTCATCTTTAAAACGCTCTGGTTGGACACACTGCTGACCTGGCGGTAGATGTCTCCTTCGCCGCCATGTTTGGCCACAGTGGACATGAAACGCTTGCGGGATTCCATGTTGTCGAGTCTTGCAGCAAGCCACCTGCGGTCCTCAGGGTGGGGAGAGCGTTCCGCCACTTCGGAGGCGAGCAGGATGTCTCCCTCCAGATAACGGCGGTAGATGTCCTGGGATTTCTGGCGCAGGCGTTTTGCTTCTGGATTGTCCAGCACGAAAAGCAGTTTGGTGAAGTCATCTCCGGTGATGACGGCTTCTTTGCCCTCACCGAAATCGGTGTAACGCAGGGTGAGGTGGTACTCACCCTGGAGGTGTTCTAAAGTTTCAGCGTTCTGTTCGAGACCCAGCGCACCCAGCGCGTCCAGCGCATGAAATTGTCCATGACGGTTGCGCCTGACTGAAGTTTTGCCAAGTTTGATGGGTTGCGGATGTTGCGGATCAAGACCTAGCTTCATATGAAAATTATAGCATAAATTCTGTTTTCAGCATAATATGCTGGAAGCAAAACAGAGATGAAGTGTTGCCTAAAGAACAGTTTTGCATTGAAAAATCTCTCGTTCTGGAAAGCCATTTCTTTATTCTGTCCTGGATTAAGCGAGCCTGATGAAACGGTGAAGATCCTGCCAGAGTGACCCTTTTTATTCTGTTATTACCCATAATATCTCATCCTGCTGAACAGGTCTTTCTGGAGCATCTGCCACCATAAGATGCACTTCATCAGGCGGGAGGGCATGCCAGACCACACCAGTGATTCTCCAAACATGTCCATCTGCTCCCTGTACACTCATCCCTGGGAGGACAGCCAGGGCTCTTGCAGAGTCTTTTCTGGCCTCAATGATGGTTGCTTTTCGAGCCCTGATTTTAAAGGTCTCAAGAACCCTGAGGGAGTGATCGTGTGCTGGATGAATGGTTGACATGGTTGGTGGTTTTCATTCTACAAGATGATGTTCTTTGATCGAACATGTGCTGTGCTGCGAAAATCCTGCATTGCCATTCTGGCAATTGAGTGGGTTGATCTGTAGTCTATGACAGTTCAAGAGGAGGGTGAAGATTCAAAATGAACCCATGGAGATCGGTGTTTTTCAAACGCTTGACTGCTCTCCTTTTCCTGACCTTGATATTCATGATGGAGAGTTACATCAACAGGCCCTTCAGTTTCACAAACACTGCACCGCTGACCGTGGAAGATTATCGTATGGGTTGTCTGATCAAAATTGAGAAGCAATTTAATGGCAAGTTCTGGGGTTTGACCGCGGAAGATGAGGAAGCATCAGCCAACAACCACATCAAAATCAAACCAGGCAATACTGGTGCCATCTGGTTTGGCAGGGTGGATTACAAAAATTCGAAGGGACAGGAGCTTGCACGGTTTTTTTCATGTGAGATTTTCGGAAGCAATCCCCATACAGCCCGCATCGCTTTAAGTTTCTTTGCCCGTCGATGATCGTCTGCAACTCTTAGAAGAATGATCCTTTCACAACCCCAGAACCACCCCCACCACAGCGCCTGCCAGAACCACCACCGCTGGATTGAGCTTCAAACGCATGAGCCCCACAAAAGCCAGTGCTGCAATCACAAAAGGCAGAATGCCTGTGATGGCCCCCTGATACAGCACCAGCAGAATGGCAAGCAGCACGCCCCCTCCAAAAGGCAGCAGGGCATTGCGCAAGGCCCTCAGCCAGGGATGGTGCCCGAGCTTTTTCCACAACCTGGAGCAAAGGGCTGCAACCACTGCAGAAGGCACAAAAAATCCTGCCAGAGCGCAAAGCCCTCCAAGCAGACCCAGGTGAGCATACCCATAAAAATAGACGGCCAGCACATTTGGCCCGGGAGCAAACTGGCCCAGCGTGTATCCATGCAGGAATTGCTCTGCAGTGATCCAGTGGTGCACGTCCACCAGTTGCCGTTCCATTTCGGCAAGGTTGCCTGCCCCAAAAGAGACCAGGCCCAGCCTTGCGAAAACCAGAAACATCAACAGAGGCTCAGGCATCTTCTGATTCCCGTCTGGGCCTGTGGACCAGGAGGCCTATGGGCAGCACAGTGACAAGCACCAGCAGGATGTCCATTCTCAGGAGCCCCAGGAGCACAAAAGTCAGCAGGATCAGCCAGGGACCGGCCTTGATCAAAGACCCGGTTTTCAGGATGGGAAGGGCTGCACTCACCATCACCGCGAAAGCTGCAGCAGAAGCCCCTTTCAGGGCACTGCTCACCAACCCAGGAAGCACCGAACCATGCTGGAAGTAAAACAGGGTCAGCAGGGCAATCACCACCGAGCCTGGAATCAGCAGGCCCAGTACGGACACCACAGAACCAAGTTTTCCACAAAGTCGCATGCCCAGAAAGGCCGCCAGATTTCCTGCATTGGAACCCGGAAGAAGCTGTGCCAGGGTGAAGGCTTCGCTGTAGGTGGCATCATCAGTCCAGCCCCTTCGTTTAATGGCGGTGTAGATGTGGGCCCCCAGACCTCCTCCCAGTGAGGTGACGCCCACATAGAGAAACATGCCAAGGAGTTGCAGGGGAGATGCAGGCCTGAGTTCAGCCTGGGATGCATGATCGGGTGTCATGCTTCAGGGTACGCCTGAGGCTTGATGAAAAACTGTTGCTTCTTCTGGAGTTTCGCCTGTGCAATCAATGCAAGAAAGAGGACCTGAAGTTCAGGTCCTCTCAGGATGCGTTTTGTCTGGATTGCCCTTTCAGAGCATGCGTTGGTGGAGCAAACACCCAAAGTTCCTGTCATCCCTGACCCAGAAGGCCTGTCCTTGCAGGTCGGTCATGAAAGGGTGGGTGCACTGTTCCTCTCTGGGATTGTCTTCCAGATCCAGTTTCTCGATGTAGGACAGTTGCCGGTAAAACAGACAGGAGTTGCAGCATTTCGCTTCCTGAAGGGGGAGATGGCCCACTTCGGTGTGCATGGGACTGAGTTCTTCTGCCCGGTACTGTCCGGCATGGGAACGGCGTTCATCTCCGTAAACCACCAGGTACTCATTGCTCAGGGGATCGTAGTCCTGGATTTTGCCCTCGTAGCCCTGAAACCGTCCCTGGATGATCCTGACTTCATCACCAACCTGAAATTTTGTGTGGACGCTGGTCATCTCCCACCTCCTGCCTGGAAAGAAACCTGCATCCAGTTTAGATCCCCTGGCCTGACAGCAGTCTGATCGCATGTTCCACTTGCAGGAGGGAATTTTCTGGGATTTTTGTGAAGGTTCCAGGTTGTTTTTCGCACACCATGAGAGCTCTTTGAAACCCCAGAACCTGATGCTCTTGCGCTCGACAGAAGCTCTCTGGAGAAAAACTGTCTGAGACAACAAATTCTCAGATGCTGCTTTGCGGTCAGTGGTGATCTGCAGGTGGATGTGATTTCTGTTCTTCAGCCTCCAGTGATGCTTCTGTTACGTCCAGAATGGGAAATCTGCGGATGGTGCAGTAAGGTTTCTGTCAGCCATCGGGAATCTCAATGTTGATGGTGGTGCCCTGCCTGAGGACACTCTGGGCAGAGATTTTGCCGCCATGCAATTCCACAATCGAACGGGCAATCGCCAGTCCTAAACCTGAGCCTCCACCATTCTCCGGGCTGCGGGTCTCGTCCACCCGGTAAAACCGCTCGAAAATAAAGGGCAGTTTCTCCGCAGGAATCCCCACTCCGGTGTCCTGCACCTGCAGCATCACTCCCCCTTCCACCTTGCGGGCCATCAGGCGGATCTCGCCCCCTTCAGGGGTGTAATGCAGGGCGTTGTTCACCAGGTTGCCCAGCACCTGCCGCATGCGTTCCACGTCCAGGTTCACTTCGGGCAGGGCATCATCGAGTTGCAAGGTGAGACGGATGTTCTGCTTCTCGGCCCGGAAAGCAAAGGCTTTCTGCACAGTCTGCATCAGGGCTCCAGGAGGGGTGAAATCTCGATGCAAGGTGAGCATGCCCGCATCTGCCAGGGAAAGCAGGCGCAAATCATCCACCAGATTCTGGAGCAGGAGGAGCTCGTCATAGACCACATCCAGACGCTCCCTGGTGGCTGCAAGCTTCCCCTGGTGCATGGATTGCACGTATCCAGAAGCGACGGTGAGGGGGGTGCCCAGGTCATGGGCAATGTCGGCGATCATCTGGCGGCGTTGCTGCTCCGCTTTCACCAGTTGTTCGCTCATTTCATTGAAAGCCACGGTCAGGGTGCCCACCTCATCCTCGCTGGTGACAGGCACCTTTTCCTGCTGGCGACCAAATTTCAGTGAACCTGCAGCAAGGGTCAGACGCTCCAGGGGTCGGATCAACTGGCCCGAGATGTATGCCCCAAACAGCAGGGAAAGCACCAGACCAATGGCACCAGAATAAATCAGGGTGCGGGTGGAAGTGGCAACCAGAGCCTCGGCATTTTTCCCCCAGGAATCCTCATCGCTGGACGAGTCGTGAAAGACGGTCCCGATCAGCTGCCCATTCACCACCAGTTCTTTCCTCAGGCTGGAGGCCTTCACATCGGGGGTGCTTCCCAGGGGAAATTCATCCATGTTGGACACCACCTGTCCCTCTGCATCCACCACCCCAATGTGCCTTGGAGGAACAGGATGCCGGGGTCCCCCTGGACCTTCGGGGCGTCTCGCCAGACCTTCCCAGCTGCCCACTTCCTGATGGTAACGCAGGGCCGCTTCCACAAAACGGTTGAATTCATTTTGTTGAACGGTTTTCTGGTAGGACCTGACAGTCAGGTTGTTGACCAGCAGCCCGAAAGCCAGCAGTCCGGCCACGCAGGCCAGTGCAAATCCCAGCATCACCTGGAGCCTCAGGGAACGTTTCGGGATCAACATGGGCAACAACCTCCAGAATCAAAGTGATCCACTGGGGACAGCGAGAAACCTTTCTTCACTGTCTTCAGTGTCCATGCTGACAAACTCAAAAGTCAATGGAGAGGTCATTCCCTGTGGCCATCAAGCTGAGGGTTGCTGGCTGCGAAACTGCTGGGGAGCCATCCCGTGCTGCCTTTTGAACGCCCGACTGAAAGAAGCCTCCGAAGTGTACCCCACCTGGTGGGCCACCTGATACACCGTGAAATCCTTGCGATGCAGCCGCCGCGCAGCCAGGTGCATGCGCCACCGGGTCAGGTATGAAAGGGGAGGTTCTCCCACCGTTTCAGTGAACCGCTCTGGCCAGACCGGAGAAGGACAAAACCGCAGATAGACACCACATCCATTTCTTCATGTTCACTCCTGAAAACAGCACAGCCACACCTGTGACTCCACATCACAGGCCCTGCAGGGGATGAATTTTACCGGAAAGCCTCAGTCGCTGGGCAAACCTGTCCCAGGGATTCGGCGGGACGCAGCAGAAAATCAATTTGAGGTCGATGAAAGGCCTGGCCTGAACGCTGTAGGTGCAGATCTTTCATGGCTGTCATTGTAGAGCCCTCCTGCTGGACTTTCCATGCTTAAAACACCTGCATTCTTTGCCGAACGTCTCATTGGCGGACATGCAAGAAGCGAATCAGGACCATGGGTTGCACACTGCTCTGGCCACAATGCACACCTTCCCTGCCCAGTGCCTTTTCAGCGCAGGGAGGCACATGAAAGGCCAGGGCAGCTCCGCCTGTTTGTTAAACAGATCAATAAGTTCCCTTTGTTAAATGGCAGATCTCAGCTACAATGTGTGCAGAAAGTGTCCAGAAGATGTTCGACCATCCAGCTGTCCACCAGGTTTGCGAGGTGCACGTGATTTCCAATTCTTCCATGACCTCTGCCCGTGAGCGGGTGTACCAGGCCCTCAAAAAGGGACCAGCCACCCGTCCTGAACTGGCGAAACGCACAGGGCTCAGTGGGGTTGCGGTGATCACAGCGGTGGAAGAGCTCCAGCAGGCCAGGCTCGCAGCACTGGATGAGCCCCCCCTGCCAGGACAGCGGGGCCGTCCTGCCTCCCAGGTGCGTCTGCTTCTCGAAGAGGCCCGCATCACCGCTGTAGACCTCGGGGGGCCTCAGGTGCTTGTGGGAGCATTCAATCTGCTGGGGGAGCGTCAGCAGTATTCCCTGCAGGGAACGACCCGGCACCAGATTTCTGCTGATCGGGAGGCAAATGTGAACTGGCTCTGCGATCTGCTTGAGTGTCAGGGCACGGCCCACCAGTCGGTCATTGGGGTGCTGGGCCGGGTGGACCCTGAGACCCGTCGGGTCACCAGTCGCCCCCTGAACCTGCAGGATGATCCTCTGGAAGAGGTGCTGTCTGATCGGCTGGGCTGGCCTGTGCGGGTGGAAAACGATGCCAACCTTGCTGCATGGCACCACTGGACTTTGCTCAGCCTGCGCCCGAGGGACCCTCTGGTGTTCCTGAATTTCAGTTATGGCATTGAACTGGGGCTGGTGCTGGGAGGGCAGGTTTATTGCGGGGCCAGAGGTGCAGCAGGTGAGCTCGCATATGCTGCCGATCCAAACCGCCGAAATCCCACAGAAGTGCTTGCCTCCAGATTGCTTGGGTATCTGCAGTGGCTGGTTCCAGAAGGGTCCACCACCGATGTGGCTGCCATGGCCCACCGTGGAGACAGGGCTGCACAGAGGGTCTTGCAGCGATTCAACCAGGACCTTGCGGTGCACCTGACCTCGGTGGTGGCCACCCTGGACCCGAAAGTGCTGGTGCTGCAGGATTTGCCACTGGCTTCAGAGCTCCTCAGGGATGAGGTGCGGTTCACATTTGCAGAGCTGGGTTTTGATGTCAGGGTGCTGATCAGCCCGCTGGGACCGCTGGGAGGGCTGACTTCTGCGGGGGCTTTCGGTGCACAGGTGCTGGAGCGCACCCGTCTGGAAAGTGTCCCCTCCAGAGGATGATCAGGACATTTGTCTGACCCCTTAAAAAAGTGCGATCCACACGTTGCTTTCTGGGTTTGATCTTTCTGGTGGGATTTGCTAAGCTTACTTTGTAAAAGATGCCCTGGGTGTCCCCTGGATGCCCTCTGCTCTTTGACCTCCAGAAAGGCAGGATCACAGCATGGACCTCAACTCCTGGACCCCTCAGGACATTTCCCGCCGACTGGGCATCATGGTCGGTTTCTTCAGTGGAGCCTTCACCAGCATGATCCTGATGACCGATGCTGGATGGAACCCCCTTGTGGCCATTCTGACCTGTGTGCCCGTGGGACTGTTGCTCGGGTGGCTGACCCGCACCCTCAGCCTGCGGCATTACCACAAGCGCAACAAAAGCTGAGCTGCACTGCCGAGAACATCAGAAGTGCACAGTGGCAGCTTCAACAGAGAACTCAGCCCTGCATGGGTCTGCGCAGGTAGGCGTTGTCCATCAGTTCCTTGTTGCTCCACCTCAAGTGCACATCGTCTTCCACTTCACGGACAGACGTGACAGGCACCCACACCTGCTCCCCCGAGGCGTTCAGGGTGATCTGAATGTGCTGATCGTCGGCACAGTCCACGATGCCGCGCAGGATGCCCCTGTCGCACAGCACCATCATGCCACGCCGGATTTCTGGACTGTAGGTCATGGTTGTTTACCTCCAACGGATGACTTTTACCGTGGAGCCACTGGCTCCGGCCTACGGGTGTACAGCCCACTGCACCGGTTTGAAAAGGTGAACACAGACAGGCATGACGCTCAATGTGGTGATTCGAATGGGAATGACACCTGAGGTCAGTCTAAGGGGCAAATTCCCTTTAGATTCCGGTGTTTTTCACCATTCGGCGGGCTCTGGTTGGAAAACCTGTAAGTTTATCCTAACACATTCAAGGAAAATCGGTAGAAACTGCAAGGAACAACAGATTTCAATCATTTTGAGGTTCAATCCATACAAGGGCTCATGGACGTCCTGGTTTCCCGGTCGCTTCAGGATTGTTGTGCAGGGATCGGGGCTGGCGAGACCTCCACCAGACCTCAAAATAGGGAACAACCCCTCTGATGATGCCCAGGCCCCAGACCATGCAGCCCAGAAGCAGCACATGCAAGAAAGACGTCCAGGGATACTGTCGGATCAGAAACGCGTCCTGCGGATGGTCTGGATCGTAATAAACCCTGTGCCACTGTTCATTCCCTGAATGTCCCGTTCGATGGCGTTCAAACAGGTCTTCCATCAAAATGGCCTTCCCTTCAAAGCGTGTCCCGGTGACGAAATAAGAGTAACTGGCACGGTAATAGAATCCTTTGCCCGTGCTGACGGAGGTCAACTCCAGATCCGTGGTGATGGTGGTGGGCCAGTTGCGTGTCTCCAGATAACGATGCGTCAGCCGGATTTCCAGAAAAACTGGAAAAGCGACAAGCAGCAATCCCAAAAAGAACACAATGATCTGTCCTGGTCGCATGCACCCCTCTGAAGCTGCAAGATAAAACAAAGTGTACAGCAAGCCAACCTCCAGAAGCGGGTCCATGGGGGTGAAGCAGGGAACTGCCTGAGCACAGGTTCCCTCTCCACAGGATGTGTCATTTCACAGGGGACTTCAGGTAGGTCCTCCAGCTTCCCAGATCACTGATGTCGGTGGCTCCAATGGTTCCAGCACTTTCGCAGACGAAGCCCAGCACAGATCCTCCATCTTCCAGGCGCACCGTGCCAATGCCCAGAGGGGCAGGAATGCCTGCCACAAAGCTGCCAAAATGTTCCACCGGAAGGGACCAGATTTCCATGTCCACACTGACCCCGCCTTCAGCAACACGAACCATACCAGGACGGTAAGGTGGCCCACCTGCAAGGGCATAGAACCGGTATTCTGCACTGGAGCGGGTTTTGCGGACCAGACGCCCCCCTCTGGAGGTCAGTTGCCAGTTCAGAGGCAAACCTTCCAGGTGGGCTCCACACACAGCAACCTCGACCTGAGAGGCACTGGAGGAGAAAGGGAGAACCTGACCTTCCCAGCGGTGTCCCAGCCTGAGCAATGGAAGGTCCTGATGTGCAGGGGCAAACAAAGTCACACCAAAAGGCAATCCAGCCGTCCTGAACCCTGCAGGCAGTGCAATGGCCGAATAATCCAGCAGGTTCATGAAGTTGGTGTAATGGCCCAGGTTGGTGTTCAGCTGAATGGGATCATTCAGCAACTCTTCGATGGTGTAGATGGTGCCTGCAGTGGGGGTGAGGATGCAGTCCACCTGTGACCAGACCTGATCGCAGGTCTTTTTCAGCACCGCCAGTCGTTCCAGGGCTTCAAAAGTGGCTGCAGCTGTAAAATGCTCTCCTTTTGAGATGATGGTGCGGGTCACAGGCAGCAGGGCCTCAGGATGGGACTGCAGCAGGTCTTTTGCAGTGCGGTACCTTTCTGCCACCCAGGGCCCCTCATAAAGCAAACGGGCAGCATCCAGAAAAGGCTGGAAATCCAGTTCAATGACGTTTGCTCCCAGCGTTGTGGTTTTCTCCACAGCTTCAGCAAAGAGTCTCTGGTATTCTGCATCCCCAAAAAATTCCAGCTGGTCTGCTCTGGGAACACCCACCCTGAAAGAGGGGAGGGCAGCAAAATCCACACCATGGGGTTTCAGGGACCTGCCAAAAGGATCAGCAGGATCGTTCTGAGCCACCACCGAAAACACTGCCGCAGCATCCTGGCTGTTCAGGGCAAAAATCGAAACGGTGTCCAGGGTCCGACAGGCCGGAACCACTCCGGTCATGGAGAGCACCCCACGGGTGGGTTTCAGGCCCACCAGACCATGAAACGCTGCCGGGACACGTCCGGAACCCGCCGTGTCGGTCCCCAGTGAAAAGCTGACCTGCCCAAGGGCAACGGCAACCGCAGATCCTGAACTGGAGCCTCCAGGAATGTACTCAGGGTTGATGGCGTTACCAGGGATGCCGTAAGGAGAGCGGGTTCCATTCAGCCCGGTGGCGAACTGGTCCAGATTGGTTTTCCCGACAGGAATGGCCCCAGCGTCAATCAGGCGTTGCACCACAAAAGCACTTTGCTCTGGAAGGTAAGCATAATCTGGACAGGCTGCAGTGGTGGGGACCCCTGCCAGATCGATGTTGTCCTTGATGGCAAAAGGAATTCCATATAGCGGCAATGCTCCAGGGTCCTTTGCAGCGAGGCCATCCACATAAACCTGCAGTTCCTCTCTGGAGAGCCTTTGAATCCACACGTGCTCAGGAGAGGCCGATACAGCCTCATGCACCTGGTCCATCATCTGCGACACAGTGAATTTTCCAGTGTGGTAGCCTTCCAGCAGACGGGCAATGGTCATGTTCTCAGGGTTCAGAATCTCAGGCATGTTGTTCCTCCAGAGCGGTGTTCAGCACAATGACCTGCTGGCCTGCAGTGACCGCCTGACCGGATTGCGATCCAACAAAGTGCACCACGCCATCCACCGGGGTCTGAACGGCGAATTCGGTTTTCATGGACTCCACCACGAACAGGGTGTCACCTGCCTGCACCTGCTGTCCTTCTTTCACCCGCACCTCCCACATGCTGCCCGAAACCGGACTGGCCACCACTTTTGAGTGCTCGGGAAGGTCAAGTTCATCCGGGCTGGTGTAGCTGCCCGATGCGGTTTCCGAGATGTATTCATGGAGCCCTGCGGCCCTCCAGCGTTCACGTTCTGCCTCAAAAGATGCCTGTTGCGTGGTTTTGAATGCAGCAATGGACGCTGCCTCCTGCTGCAAGAAAGCGTTGTATTCTCGCAGGTTGAGTTTGCCTTCTTCTATGCGAAGCTGGTAGCGGCCCGACAGAAAGTCCGAGCGCATGTCCAGCAGTTCCTGCTCGCTGACCTCAAAAAAACGGATCTGGTCAAAGAAACGCAGGAGCCAGGGTTTCTGGAAATCCCGGGTCTGGTGGTACTTGTTCCACATCTGCACGGTGCGGCCCACAAACTGGTATCCACCGGGACCTTCCATCCCATACACACACATGTAAGCCCCGCCGATGCCCACGGCGTTTTCAGGTGTCCAGGTGCGAGCCGGGTTGTATTTGGTGGTGACCAGACGGTGCCTGGGGTCCATCGGGGTGGCGACTGGAGCACCGAGGTACACATCCCCCAGACCCAGCACCAGATAGCTTGCCTCAAAAACAATCTTTTTGACCTCTTCAATGCTCTCCAGACCATTGATTCTGCGGATGAATTCAATGTTGGAGGGGCACCAGGGAGCATCTGGCCTCACCGACTGCATGTATTTCTCGATGGCCAGTTTTGTGGCCGGATCATCCCAGGAAAGGGGCAGGTGCACGGTGCGGCTTGGGACTTCCATGTGATCGATGTCGGGCAGCAAGCCTTCGGTTTCACGGAGCACTTCCAGCAGTTTTGCCCGATCCATCACCGCAGGATCGAAATGCACCTGCAGAGAACGGATGCCCGGAGTCAGGTCCACAATGCCTTCCAGTTGACGTTCCTGCAGGGCGGTCATCAGGGCATGGACCCGGAAACGCAGGTTCAGGTCCAGCATCAGGGGGCCATACTCGATGAGCAGGTATCGGTCTCCGGCCTGACGGTACACCACAGCAGGAGCATCTTCACGCTCAGGGAGGGTCTGCAGCATGGGAGAACCCAGTTCTTGCTCAATCAAAGGTGGATCAATGGTTCCAGAGAGGCTCTTGATGCTTTGCTGCAAAGCGGTCTGTCTGGCTCGACCTGCCTCATGACCGATGGGCACAAAACGAATCCTGTCCCCCGGACGCAGCTGCCCGATCTTCCACAGTTCTGCCTCCACGATGGTCACCGGGCAGACGAACCCCCCAAGGCTGGGACCATCTGGACCCAGGATCACGGGCATGTCTCCGGTGAAATCCACTGCACCAATCGCATATGCATTGTCGTGGATGTTGGAAGGGTGGAGTCCAGCCTCGCCCCCGTCCTGTCTGGCCCACTCGGGTCTGGGACCGATCAGGCGCACCCCTGTCCTGCTGGAATTGTAGTGCACCTCCCAGCTGGCCTCGAAGAAGGTTTTGATGTCTGAATCGGTGAAGAAATCCGGTGCACCGTGAGGACCATACATTACCCCGATCTCCCACTCTCCGGTGTACTCAGGGATCAGGGAGGAGGGGGCCTTTTGAAGGGTCTCAAGCTGCCCAGGCTGCAACAGGTTGATGACATCTCCCACCCGCAGAGTGCGTCCTGCATGACCTCCAAATTGACCCAGCGTGAAGGTGGACTGGCTGCCCAGGTAGTGGGGCACATCCAGACCCCCTGCAAAGGCAATATAGGTTCTGCATCCAGACTGGACCGAACCCACCGTCAGGGTGCTGCCTGAGGGAACCTGCACCGCTTCCCACATGGGCACGTCCCAACCATCCAGCGTGGCTTTGACAGGGGCTCCGGTCAGGGCAAGGGTGGTCTCAGAGCGGAATTTCAGGGTGGGGCCTGCCACCGTACATTCCAGACCTGCTGCAGTCTCAGCATTGCCAAGCAGCCTGTTTGCCATTCTGAAGGCGTAGTTGTCCATGGGGCCACTTGGTGGAATGCCCACATCCCAGTACCCCAGACGACCGGGATCATCCTGCACGGTGGTCTGCACCCCACCATCAAGCACTTCAATGCCTCTGGACTGGTAGGTGAAGGTGTTCAGGTAGCGGGTGGTCTGATGACCCTCCAGGAACACCTCGTCTTTCACAATGGCCTGCAGATAATCAAGGTTCGTTTCAATGCCCATCAGACGGGTTTGCCCCATTGCAGCACTCAGTTTTTCAATGGCCGCTTCACGGGTCTCTGCATGGACGATCAGTTTCCCGATCATGGGGTCGTAAAAGGCAGGCACATTTGAACCTGTTTTCACCCAGGTTTCCCCCCGCACATCCTCTGGAAACTGCACTTCGGTCAACAGACCTGCGCAGGGCTGGAAATTCTTGGCGGGATCTTCGGCATACAGACGCACCTGCACAGAAGCACCGGAAGGTTCTGGAGCCACCAGTTCTGGAAGGTCACCGGCTGCCAGCTGGACCATCCAGGCCACCAGATCCACCCCGGTGACCTCCTCTGTCACACCGTGCTCGACCTGCAGGCGGGTGTTGACCTCCAGAAAATAATATTCGCCGGTTTTTGAGTCCAGCACAAATTCCACTGTGCCTGCAGACCTGTAGTTCACCGCACGACCCAGCCTGAGGGCTGCCTCAAACAGCCCCTCCCTCTGGGAGGGTGTCAGATTGGGGGCAGGGGTTTCCTCGATGACCTTCTGGTTGCGCCGCTGCACCGAGCAGTCCCGTTCTCCCAGAGCAATCATGTGGCCCTTCCCATCCCCGAACAGCTGCACTTCGATGTGACGGGCATGCTCCACGTACTTCTCCAGATAGATGCCAGAATCCTTGAAGTTGGCCTGGGCCAGACGGACCACGTTGCTGTAGGCATCGTGCAGCTCGTCTTCCGTCCAGATCAGGCGCATCCCGATGCCCCCTCCGCCTGCGGTGCTTTTCAGCATCACCGGAAACCCGATGCGGCGGGCTTCCTGCAAGGCCTCTTCCGGGCTGCTGAGCAGTTCGGTTCCGGGAAGCAGGGGTGCACCCTGGGCCAGCGCAATCTCCCTCGCTTTGTGCTTTAAACCAAAAGCCCGCATCTGGTCGGCAGTGGGACCAATGAAGGCAATACCAGCATCTTCACAGGCCTGGGCAAACTCGGGGTTCTCGGACAGGAAACCATAGCCGGGATGAATGGCCTCTGCACCACTGAATTGGGCAACCTCCAGAATTTTGTCGGCAAGCAGGTAACTCTGGCTTGCAGGTCCGCCCCCCACACAGTAGGCTTCATCGGCCAGTTGCACATGCAGGGAATCCTGGTCGGCCTCGGAATACACAGCGACAGACTGAACCCCCAGTTTCTTCAGGGTGCGGATGATCCGGCAGGCGATCACGCCACGGTTGGCAATCAGGACTTTTTTGAACATTTTAGGGACCTCATGGGTGGAAGGCAGAAGGCAGAAGGCAGAAGGCGATTGGACCCACATCTGTAGGGGCGGGCCGCTGGCTCGCCCCATGACGGCAGAAATCGGAACAATTCAATCCCAGATCAAAAGCCGCACAGGCGTCGGGTTGTACGCATTGCACGGGTTGTTGAGCTGGGGGCAATTGGAGATCAGCACCACCACGTCCATCTCTGCCCTGAGTTCCACGTACTTGCCGGGAGCAGAAATGCCATCGTCAAACTTCAGACCTCCGTCCGGAGTGACCGGGACATTCATGAAGAAGTTGATGTTGTGGGTGATGTCCCGTTTGGTAAGGCCCAGGTCATGGTTGCAGGGGCTGTGGGACAGGGCGTGCAGGAAGCTGTCCCGGCAGTTGTGCATGGGGCGTTTTTCCAGCGCGTAACGCACTGTGTTGCTCTCTGCGGCGCAGGCCCCTCCCAGAGTGTCGTGCCGTCCACAGGTGTCTGCGGTGATGGTCAGGAGCACATTGCCCTCGGTGGAGATCAGTTTTGATCCGGTGGTCAGGTAGATGTTGCGCTGCCTTGCGATGGTCTGCACCGCGTCATAACGGTCTTCCGCGTCATGGGCGTTGTAAAAGAGGGTGTCCACGGCCTGATTGCCTTCGAGGTCTTCAATGCGGAAAGTCTGGCCTTTTCTGATCAGGTGCATCCAGGATTCTCCCGAGAGGCACACTTCGTTCACCAGGGCTTTTGCAGGGTTCAGTTCACTGGCCGTCAGCATTTACAGACCTCCATACAGGCGTTCGGTGTTGATGAAAGCTCTGGCGTTCTGTTCGCAGTGGGTGCGGCACACGTCATCTTCGGCAGCCAGTTCGCCTTTCCAGACGGTCAGTTTCACGGCTGCAGGGCTGTAGGTGGGTCGGGTGTCCAGGGGGTGGGGTGCAGTGGAGAGCACCACCAGAACTTCCATGTCGAAGCGCAGGTCCACATGATCGCCTGCTCTGGAATGACCTTCATTGAAGATCAGGTTCCCTGCCTCGTCGGTGCTGACTTTGGAAAAGAAATTCACCGGAGCAACGAGATCCCGTTTGCCCAGGCCCCATTTGCCCAGTTCGATCAGGATGCCGTCTTTTGCATTCCGGTGCATGTCGTTGCGGTACTCCTGAAAATTGCGCTCCCCGTAGAGTTCCCGGATGAGTCGGGCATCGCTCATCCCGCAGAGGGTGTCGTGCCAGCCCACACTGTCACCGGTGATCGAGCACAGCACCCGTCCCATGTCGGAATACAGCACGTTTCCAGTGGTCAGGAAGGCGGTGTGCTGGCCTTTGAGGGTATCGGGCATGTTGTAGCGCTCAAGTTTCTCTTCCCGGTTGTAGACCAGAAAGGTGACATTCGCGCCTCCTTCCAGATCAGTCAAACGCATGTGAGTCCCCCGGCGCAGCACCCCGGACCAGTGGTTTCCGCCGGGAACAATTTCCTCGAACAGCATTTTTTCCTGTGGGATCATGGTTTTCCTCCAATGTTCGCCCTGAGACACGGCTCTGGCCGGGTCTGGGATGGATGTGGGCAAGGTTGCCCTTCAGGTTTGTTTTTCTGGTGGAACGATTTGGCGTGAAAATGTTGTGTAGGGGCGGGCCGCTGGCTCGCCCTCTGGATTACCCTGCCTGCATCTTCGTCGAAAGTTTCCGCAGCAAATCCTCATCCGTAGAAGTTCCAGCGGTTTCCCGGATGCGGGCCAGAATGCGTTCCCGCAGGTCATAAAATGCTGCAGAGAATTTCATCTCCCGGGTTCTGAACCGTTCAAAGGGGACGTCGTACACGCTGTCGATGCGTCCGGGTCTGGGGGCGAGCACCAGAACTTTGTTGCCCAGATAGACGGCCTCGTCCACATCGTGGGTCACAAAGAGGATGGTGGTGCCTTCCATCAGATACACGTGGCGGATCAGGTCATGCATGACCTCGCGGGTCTGGGCGTCAAGTGCCCCAAAAGGTTCGTCCATCAGGAGGATTTTGGGTCGGGTGATGAGCGCTCTGGCAATCGCTACCCGCTGTTGCATCCCTCCAGAAAGCTGGGAGGGGTAGGCGTCTCTGGAGGTCTCCAGGCCCATCAGTTGAATCAGCATGCTGGCGCGGTATCCGGCTTCCAGCAGCACATCGGGATTCTGGCGGCTGAATCTGGGAACGCTGTACGGATACACAATGTTCTCGTAGACCGTGAGCCAGGGGTACAGGCTGTAATTCTGGAAGACCATCCCTCTGTCCATGCCGGGGCCACGCACAGGTTTTCCCAGCACCGTGACCTCGCCTTCGGTGAAGTGTTCCAGACCTGCAATGATGCGCAGCAGGGTGGATTTCCCGCAACCGGATGCGCCCACCAGCGTGATGAAGTCGTTTTCGAAGACCTCGAATTCGATGTTGGAAAGTGCCGTGAAGCTCTTTTTGCCCTCTCCAAACCGTTTTCCGAGGCCATCCAGCGTGATGATGGGGGTGCTCTGGGTCATGTCAGTTCCTCAGGTACAGGTATTTGAAGGCCTGGCGGTGAATGAAACGGAACACCTGATCGGTCAGGAGGCCAATCACGCCGATCAGCAAGATGCCCACGAAGATCTTGTCTGTCTGCAGGAAACGCTGGGCTTTCAGGATGGAGAACCCCAGACCGGAGCTTGCTGCCACCAGTTCTGCCACCACCAGATACGTCCAGGCCCAGCCCATGGTGATTCTCAGGGTGTCCATCAGGGCGGGTTTGGTGGCTGGAAGAATCACGTGCTGGATGATTTCGGACCGGGTGTTGCCCATGGTCTGGGCGGCTTCGATCTGGGCCATCGGCACCCGGCGCACGTCTTCTGCGACCATCAGGACCATCTGGAAGAAAGTCCCAATGAAGATGATGGCAATTTTGGAGCCTTCATCAATCCCGATCCACAGCATCACCAGGGGCACGAAGGCCACGGCAGGCATGTAGCGGATGAAGTCGGTGAGGGGTTCAAGCAGGGCCTGCACCACCTTTGAGGTTCCAATCAGGAATCCCAGAGGCACAGCAATCACCGCAGAGAGGAACCATCCAGCCATCACCCGGTACACGCTGATCCCGATGTCCTGCATCAGGTTTTCGTCGGTGTACCAGCTTTGCAGGCGTTCCAGCACGGCTGCGGGGTTGGGGAGGAAAACAGGATTCACGCTGCCCAGTTTGACCACGATGGACCATGCGACCAGAGGCAGCACCAGACCCAGCACAGCCAGACCCCAGTAAGCCCTGCGGCTCAGCGGACCCCGGATGCTCCAGGGACTGGGACGCCATCCGCCTCTGGTGGTCTGTTTGATTTCGTTTTTCCCTGCCTGGTTGATGGTCATGGGTTACTTCTTCTGGGCATCTTTGACGATGGAGGCGTCAATGCCGCTTTTCAGGCTGGGTTTGCCCTCGATCAGCTTGTTGTCCGTGAGGAACTTCAGCACCGAAGGTCCGACTTTGAGCAGGGATTTGCTGTCCGTGGTGCTGCCCAGGGCTTTCAGGTTGTCTGCCTCGTTGAAAAAGCGGGTTCCCTTGATGAAGACCTGATACTCCTCTGCTTTCAGTCCCACCACTTTTGCCATGATTTTTGAGGCTTCCGCTGGATTCTCACGGATGAATTTCTCGGTGTCGTACCAGGCTTTTGCCATGCCCACAAAGTCCTTGCGTTTCTCTTTGAGGGACTTCTCCTGGGCCACCAGCAAATCTGCAATCATGCCAGGCATGTCTTTTGAAGTGAAGAGGGGCTTGCCCTTGCCACTCTTTTCAATCTGGCTGATCCAGGGATTCCAGACCACCGCCGCATCCACACGTCCACTGATGAAAGCTGCAGCAGCATCTCCTGCCGACAGGTTGACGATTTCCACATCACTCTGTTTCATCTTGTTTTTGGCCAGGGCATTGACCAGCACAAAGTGGGACACGCTATACTGCTCCAGCGCAATTTTCTTGCCTTTCAGGTCCTTGAAGCTCTTGATTTTGTCGCTGACCATCAGGGCGTCGTTGCCGTAAGAGTTGTCATTGACCAGCACAGTTTTCAGTTTGATGCCCTTTGCCAGGGGGCCAAGGGTGTCAGACCAGGTCTGGGAGTTGGCATCCAGTTGACCTGCTGAAAGGGCAGAGATGGAATCGGTGTAATTCGGAAACCAGACCAGTTTCACGTCTGCTCCGTGCTTTTTGAAGAAGCCTTTTTCTTCGGCGATGTACCACGCCACCCAGCCCGGCCAGTCGGACACCCCGACTTTCACCTCGGCTTTCGCCTGTTGCAGCAGCACGCTGCCCATCAGGAGGAGGGGGGCCATCAGGAGGTGCTTCTTGGGTTTCAGGTGTTTTGAGGTCATGGCGGGTCTCCTTGATCTGGTTTGAGAGGACAAACGTGTCCTTCTGGTACCAAAAAAGCAAGAGGGAGAAGTCGCATCTCACTGCGATTCCTCCCGGGCTTTTGTCCCGCCGTGTAACCCCCAAGGGGCCGGAAACTCTCGGTCCAGTCGCTAAATAGCCGGAACCCTAGTTTCCCTGTAAGAGCAACTGTCTCGTTACTCCCCTGCTGTTGAGGTCATTCTAGGGACAGATGTGCAGATTGTCAACAAAACTGTGAACATAATGCATAAATAGAGATAAAAAATTGTATACATTCTGAAAATATTGACGCAATGTGTACAAATTGGTGATCAAATCGTAAAAACCCATCTCAAATCGGTCTGTCTGATTCTGTTACAGTGAACCCGTGGGCCTGTTCACTGTACCTGACACCTGGCACGGAGGTTTTTTTGAACTCTGCATGCAATTTGAAACGCTGGACCGCCATCAGGCCCAGAACATCCTGCACAGAATCTGGAACCATCCCGCTCTGAGCGGCGTATACCTGGACCCTTTTCAGGACCCTGAGCATCAGGAGAAACTCGACATCTCACAGGTGTTTGAACTGGAAGCACAGGAATGGATGGCCCTCAAAGGTGTGGCAAAACTGCCACAAGGTTCGGTGGCCTGTTCCACTGTGGTCATCACCCTGACAGGTTTGCCAGAAGGAACCACAGAACAGGACGTGTGGGTGGATGTGTGCTTTCCCCTGGGTTCACTGGATGGCATTTTTCCGGTGGAAGCCTACCCCTTTGACAGTGAAGACGTGGACCATGAACCCTGGGTGCGTGTTCTGGAAAACTGGCTTGCAGATCTGGGGCAGTACGTTTTTGAAGTTCACCCGTTTCAGATGGCCCTGATTGGATTCGAAACCTCAGGCATGGCAGATGCAAATGACCTGAAGGATCATGGCCCTCCTGCAAAACGCGGCAGGGTCTACCTCTGGCCTGAACATGGAAAACTGGTGGATTACCCCAGAACCGAAAGGGCCTGAATGGGCGTGTAAATCTGACCTCCCCTCTGCCGTCTTGCGGATGTGTTGTGATCAGGGCTGGCTTATACTCCGGTCAAACACTGAGAAAAGGGGCCAAACATGCTCACTCCAGAGGACATTGACAGCATTGTTCGCAATGCTGCCGAAAAATTGCACAGCCATTACGTTTACCCGGATCGGGGCGAAGCCATTGCCCAGGGGCTGAAAACACATCTTGAACAGGGTCGTTTTCAGACATGCACAACCCCAGAAGAACTCAGTGAGCAGGTCACGGCAGTGCTTTATGAACTGTCTTCAGACCGCCATGTGAGGCTCAGGTACCATGCTGCAGGAGCGCCGGAACTCAGCTTTGACCCTCCCTCCGAAGAGGTCATCCGCTGGTGGCGTGAAGAAGAACGCAGCACCAACTACGGATTCAACCGGTTGGAGCGCCTGAAAGGGAACATCGGGTATCTGGAACTCCTCAGTTTCTCGCCAGCGTATTTTGCTGCAGAGACCGCCATTGCTGCCATGCAGTTCCTGACCAACACGGACGCGGTGATCATCGACCTGAGAAAAAACGGGGGAGGGGACCCCGAGATGATCCAGATGATCAGCAGTTACTTTTTCGATGAGGTCACCCACCTGAACAGCTTCTATCACCGCCCTCAGGACAGCACCCAGCAGAGCTGGACCCTGCCTTATGTTCCGGGAAAACGCCTCTTGAAGCAGCCCATTTACGTGCTGACCAGCAGCTACACCTTTTCTGCTGCAGAGGAATTCACCTACAACCTCAAGAACCTGAAGCGGGCCACCATCATTGGTGAGGTCACCCGTGGTGGCGCACACCCTGGGGGTAACGTGAAAGTGCATGACCTCTTCACGGTTTTTGTGCCCACAGGCCGGGCCATCAACCCCATCACAGGCATCAACTGGGAAGGGACAGGGGTCGAACCGGACATCCAGATTCCAGCAGAACAGGCCCTGGAGCATGCTTATCAGGATGCCCTCCAAAAGGTGCTGGCAAGCCTGCCAGAGCATGCTGCCCATGACCGTCAGCGCAAAGAGATTTTTGAGGCAAGGCAGACCCTGGTTGCAGAATCCTGACGGATTCAGCACCCCAGCAAAGGACAACACAACATGAATGCAGAACAACTGACCGACTGGCTGTCCCAGAGAGACCTGCCAGAACCATTCTCTGGCGTGATCTCTTTTGCGCAGGGAGAAGGGCGTACAGAAAAGGCATTTGGAGAAGCCATCAAGGCTCTGAACCTCGCAAACACCCTCGACACCCGCTTTCAGACGGCATCAGGATGCAAGATTTTCACTGCTGTGGCCATCCTGCAACTGATTGAAAAAGGACAACTGACCCTGGACACCCGTCTGAAGGACTGCCTGAGCATCGATTTCCCTCATTTTGACCCTGACGTGACCCTGCATCACCTGCTGACCCACACCTCAGGCATTCCCGATTACTTCGATGAATCGTTGATGGAGAATTACGCCGATCTCTGGAAAGAGCAGCCCATGTATGCCATCCGGGAACCCAGAGATTTCCTGCCGATGTTCCAGAACCTGCCCATGACCTTCAGGCCAGGGGAGAAGTTTGCTTACAACAATGCGGGATTTATCGTGCTGGGCCTGGTGGTGGAAGAGGCCAGTGGGCAGCCCTTCACGCAGTACATCGAACAGCATATTTTTGAACCCGCAGGCATGACGGATTCAGGGTATTTCTGGGCAGACAGCCTTCCAGAACGCACTGCTTACGCTTATTTGCAAAGGCCAGATGGAAGCTGGGGCACCAATGTTTTCAGCGTTCCCATTGTGGGGGGACCCGATGGAGGGGCCTACACCACAACAGGGGACCTTGAGAAATTCTGGAAGGCCCTTGCTGAAGGAAAGCTGGTTCAGCCTGATTTGATCCTGCAACCCAGAGTGAGCACAGGCTGGAAACCGCCCTACACCCACTATGGTTATGGCGTTTGGGTGGACCTTTCAGGAGACCAGCCACACTTTTTTGTGGAAGGCTCTGATCCAGGGGTGGCCCTCAGGTCCAGATTCATGCCAGACAGAGACGCCATCCTGACGGTGATGGGCAACACCCAGAAGGCCATGTGGGCGTTTTACGGCGATTTGCAGCAGGAGGTGCTGGAGAACGTCCCATCTGGAGCCTGAAGCCACACAAAAAGCCAGAGCAAGTCACTCTGGCTTTGTCTTTATACCCATAGCCTGAGATAAGGAATCCTTTCGTCTAAAGCAGGCTTTTTGGGATGGGATCGGTTTCGGATTGAAATGGGCTATGCTTCAGTCATGACGGAATTGGACAGGTTTTTCATCATTCAGGAGCAGGATGGTTACACCCCCAAAATTGGACTGCTGGTGAGCATGCTGCAGAATTCCAGGCATTACCTGCTGCGGGCTGTGCGAGACCTCTCTCAGGCAGAACTGGATGCCAGACCTCTTGGGGCCGTGAACACCATCGCCTCCCTGCTGGCCCACCTGAACGCTGCAGAGACCATGTTCCAGCGCATGACGTTTGAGGGTCGCAGGTTCGCACCCGACGAAATCCAGTTGCAGACTGATTTTCGTCTGGAAAACAGCGACCAGACCAGAAATCAGCCTCTGGAGGTTTACCTGCAGGCCCTTGCAGAGACCAGAACACGTACCCTCCAGGGCATGAAAGCCCGTGAGGATGCCTGGCTGGAAACGGAAACCACTTTTTTCGGACAGCCTGCCAACTGGCACTACTACTGGTTTCACTACCTGCAGGATGAAGTGCGGCACACTGGGCAGATCACCCTGATCCGCAAGCACCTGATCCCTGAGGCTCAGAAAGACTTCAATCCGTACAGCATGACCTGAAAACTCAGGGGTCCAGCAGTTCCCGGGCTTCCCAGACCTGCACCACTTCCAGGGTGTGCCGCAACCACCGGAGGCTTCCCTGAAAGATGGACTGCCAGAGGTTGGTCAGGATGGAAAAACGGAAGTCCCACAGGCACTGTTCCCAGGCGTAACCCTCAACGCCACCCTGGATCAGGCCAGCATGGTACTGCTGCAGGTAAATCAGGTCCCGTTCCCTGCGGTTTTCACTCTCTGCCCCCAGCAGCATGTACATCAGGTCGTGTGGACCCAGACCCCGTTTTGCCTGGGTCCAGTCAATGATCCTGAGGCCCTTTGCCGGGTCTGATCTGGGCACAAAGACATTGCCCAGCAAATGCAGGTCTCCATGGAGCAACGTCAGGTGCTGCCCTGAAAGGGTGCGTGCTGCAAACTTCTCGGGCCAGGCGTCTGAAAGCCGTTTCAGCAAAATCACGTCCTGACCTGTCAGATCCGACCTGTGCAGATGCAGAAATCGATCCAGAGCATCACGGGCCGCTCTGACGTGAATGGCCAGACCTGCCTGATCCAGGGCTTGCGGCATGCGGGTGACCCCTGTTTCGGGGACCAGAAACCCGGGGGCATTCAAATCCTGATGGCTCCACCACCTGGAATGCATCTTGCACAGCACCTCGGTCAGCTTCTCGAGCCAGAAGGACGCCACAGGCAGGCTCACCAGCTCAAACTCTGCACCCAGATCTTCGATCAGCAGAACTGCAGTGGACGTTTCAGGATCATGATGTGCCCCTAGCAGAGAGGGCACAGGGATGTCTGGCATGTGTGGGGCAATGGACTGATAAAAACGCAATTCAGGCAAACCACTCCCTGTGTACCACTCTGGCCCAAAGATTTTGGCTATCACCGATCTGGTTGTTCCGTCAGAAGAGGTGAGCTGCAGGCGCACAATCCGATCTGCCTGCCCGGAAAAAACATCCACTTCCTGCACGTCTTTCAGAACGCTCTGCTTCAGAAGGGTGCCCTGAGCCTGCAGCATCCGGGTCAGAACATCAGGGGTGATCCGCATGGTGCATGATATGTTTTCTGTCCCAGAAAAAGAAAGCCCTGCTTGAAAAAACAGGGCCATGTGAAGGAAAAGCTTTCACCCGTTCAGGTGAGGAAGAGGTTCCAGATCATGAGTCAGGTCCCAGTGGGGGCTTTTCTGCACCAGTCTGGAAAGCTGCATCAGGTCATGCAGGATTTTCTGACCATGGGACCAGCTTCCCAGACCACTGTCTGCATTGATGTGCCCGAGTCCTTCCAGCAGCAGGTACTGGCTTCCCCAGGAAAGGGCAAGTTCTCTGGCTTTGTCTGCACTGCAGGTGGGATCGTTGGTGCTTGCCACCACGACACTCGGGAACGGCAGGGAGTTCCGGGGGATGGGAGCAAAGTTCCTTAAGGGATGGGGTGCCCTGCGTCTTTCCACATCTGCCGGAGCCACCAGCAAGGCACCTGCAATGCGCGTCTCACGCACCCTGGCCCAGTGTGAGATGGTGATGCAACCCAGACTGTGCCCCACCAGAATCACAGGCTTTCTGGCCTGCTGCACGTGGGTTTCCAGGGCTTCCACCCAGTGCGAGCGCACTGGTTGTGCCCAGTTCCGCTGATGAACCCGTTTGAAGTGGGGGTTCTGCCGTTCCCAGAGGGTCTGCCAGTGGTGTTCACCACTGCCATTCCATCCGGGCAGGATCAGCACATCGAAATCCGTCATGGGTGACCTCCTTGAAATTGAAAGGGAAATGGGTGCAGAGACGTTCAACGCAGTCTTCAGTCAAATACGGTGAGTTGTTCGGGTCTGAAATAAAGCTGGCTCTGGCTGTGCAGACCAAGTGCCCTGAAGTGGGTGCGTGGAAGTTCGACTTCCAGGGTGCTGCGGTCCAGCACGTCTTCCACTTCAAGTCTTGCAACAGAACCAATCAGATGCACATGCCGGATCAGGCCTTCACGGAAATCTGGACCCAGAGGTTCGGTGACCACCTCAAACTCGTGGGGCCGCACAAATCCTTTTTTGCCCTGGGCTGTGAAGGTGTTGGACCTGCCCAGAAAGTGGTAGACAAATGGGGTGGCAGGACGGTCATACACGGTTTCGGGGGTGCCCACCTGTTCGATGTTGCCCTCATTGAAGACCACCACCTGACTCGCCACTTCCAGGGCTTCCTGCTGGTCGTGGGTCACAAAGACGCTGGTCACGTGGATTTCTTCATGGAGGTGCCTGAGCCAGGTTCTGAGTTCTTCCCTGACCTTGGCATCGAGCGCACCGAAAGGCTCATCAAGCAGCAGCACCCTGGGTTGAACGGCAAGTGCCCGGGCCAGGGCCACCCGTTGCCTCTGTCCTCCTGAAAGCTGTGCAGGGAAGCGGTCTGCGGCCCAGTCCAGCTGAACCAGTTTCAGCAGTCGGTGCACTTCCTTCTTGATGGCGTGTGCGTCTGGACGCTCGCTGCGGGGTTTGACTTTCAGACCAAAGGCCACGTTCTCAAAGACCGTCATGTGACGGAACAGGGCGTAATGCTGGAACACAAAACCCACTTCGCGGTCTCTGGGGTTGCGGTCTGTGGCGTCTTCGCCAGAGAGCAGGACCCTGCCAGAGTCAGGCTGCTCCAGACCTGCAATGATGCGCAGCAGGGTTGTTTTTCCGCTTCCAGAGGGTCCCAGCAGGGCGACCAGTTCGCCGCCAGGGATCTCCAGATGGACGTTGTTCAGCACCCTGGTGTTTCCAAAAGTTTTGCTGACATTCTGGATGTGAATGCTCATTTTGCTCCCCCTCTGCCACTGTGGCTGCGGGCTTCGATGAAACTTTTCAGGATCAGGGTGATGAGTGCAAGGACAGTCAGGAGAGACGCCACCGCAAAGGCAGCACTGCTCTTGTACTCGTTGTAGAGGATCTCCACATGCAGGGGCATGGTGTTGGTGAGGCCCCGGATGTGCCCGGACACCACCGACACGGCACCGAACTCGCCCATCGCACGGGCATTGCACATGATCACCCCGTAAAGCAGTCCCCATTTGATGTTGGGGAGGGTGACGCGCCAGAAGGTCTGCCATCCGGTGGCCCCCAGAATGATTGAGGCTTCCTCCTCTTCAGTGCCCTGGGCCTGCATGACCGGAATCAGTTCTCTGGCGACAAAGGAGAAGGTCACGAAAGCTGTGGCCAGCACGATGCCAGGAACCGCAAAGATGATTTTGATGTCATGGTCGATGAGCCACGGACCAAACCACCCCTGCCGCCCGAACAGCAGCACGTAAATCAGCCCGGAAATCACTGGAGACACCGCCAGAGGCAGGTCAATCAGGGTGATCAGGAGGCCTTTGCCTCTGAACTGGTACTTGCTGATCAGCCATGCTGCTGTGATGCCGAAAAGGGTGTTCAGGGGGACCACAATCAGCACGGTGAGCAGGGTCAGACGGATCGCTGCCAGGGCGTCTTTGTCGAGCAGAGACCCAATGTAAAGGGCCCATCCCTGTTTGAAAGCCTCATAGAAAACGGCAACCAGCGGAAGGAGCAGAAAAAGTCCCAGAAAAGCAAATGTGACGATCATCAGGGACCACTTGACCCACACAGGGTCCTGCTGGGGTTTGAGGGAGGGAAGGCTCACAGGGCACCCAATCTTTTTGCAGCTCTGGCCTGCAGGATGTTGCTGACCAGCAGGAGCACAAAGGAAACCACCAACATCACGGTGGCAATCGCGGTTGCACCCGTGTAGTCGTACTGCTCCAGCTTCGAAACAATCAGCAGGGGGATGATCTCGGTCTGCATGGGCATGTTCCCGGAGATGAAGATCACCGAGCCATATTCACCAACAGTGCGGGCAAAAGCCAGCGTAAATCCGGTCAGCACTGCAGGCAGGATCTCGGGCAGGATCACCCGGAAAAACACCTGACCTCTGGAGGCCCCGAGGCTCTCTGCTGCTTCTTCGGTGTCCTTGCTGAGGGCTTCGAGCACGGGTTGCACACTGCGCACCACAAAGGGAAGGCCAATGAAAGTCAGTGCGATGATGATGCCAGGCTGGCTGTAGGCGGCTTTGATTTCCAGGGGCACCAGCAGCTGTCCGACCCATCCATTGGGGGCCAGCAGTGAAGTCAGGGTGATCCCTGCAACGGCGGTGGGAAGGGCGAAGGGCAGATCAATGAAGGCATCCACCAGCTTTTTGAAGGGAAACTGGTAGCGGACCAGCACCCAGGCGGTGATCAGGCCAAACACGATGTTGATCAGTGAAGCAATCAGGGCACTGCTGAAGGTCACCCGGAAAGAGGCCAGCACACGGGGGGCAAGCACCACCTCCCAGAACTGCGACCAGCTGAGGGTGGCGGTTTTGATGAAAAGTCCCCCGAGGGGGACCAGGACGATCAGCAACAGGTAGAAGAGGGTGAAAAACAGGGTGAAATGGAACCCGGGAATCACCCGACGGCCTTTTGCTTTTGCATTTTTTGGAGAGGTGAGGGCGGTCATCATGGCCGATCACTTCTGGTAGATCTGGTCGAACACGCCACCGTCGGTGAAGAACTTCTTCTGGGCTTCACGCCAGGTGCCAAAGGTGCTCTGCAGGGTGAAGAGTTTCACCTTGGGGAACTGTGCAGTGTATTTGGCAGCAATGGATTTGCTTCTGGGGCGGTAGTAGTTCTTGGCTGCAATTTCCTGACCTTCGGAGGAGTAAAGGAAATTCAGGTAGGCTCTGGCCAGTTTTTCGGTGCCGTGCTTCTGGACGTTCTTGTCCACCCAGGTCACAGGGGGCTCGGCCAGGATGCTGATGGAGGGGGCCACAATCTGGAATTTGCCTTCTCCAAGCTGTTTGGTGGCCAGCAGGGCTTCGTTTTCCCAGGCGATCAGGACGTCACCGATGCCACGTTCCACGAAGGTGGTGGTGCTGCCACGGGCACCAGAATCCAGCACAGGCACGTTCTTGTAGATTTTCTGCACGAAGTCTTTGGCTCTGGCTTCGGTTTTGTATTTCTTTAGTGCGTAGCCCCAGGCTCCCAGGAAGTTCCAGCGTGCACCACCAGAGGTTTTGGGGTTGGGGGTGATGACCTGCACACCATTGCGGGCCAGATCGTCCCAGTCTTTGATGTTCTTGGGGTTGCCCTTGCGCACCAGGAACACAATGGTGGAGGTGTAGGGAGAGCTGTTGTAGGCCAGTCTGGACTGCCAGTTTTCGGGCAGCAGTTTGGCATTGTCGGCAATGGAGTCGATGTCGTAAGAGAGGGCCAGGGTGACCACATCGGCTTCCAGACCATCAATCACGGATCTGGCCTGTGCTCCACTGCCTCCGTGGGACTGGTTGAGGGTCAGGTCCTGTCCGGTCTGGGCTTTCCATTTTTTGGCGAATGCAGCATTGACTTCCTGATACAGCTCGCGGGTGGGGTCATAAGACACGTTGAGCAGGGTGTTGCTGGCTGCAAGGGCGCTGGAGCTGATCAGAAGGGTCAGAAGAGCGGTGGTTTTTTGCATGGGTCGTCCTTCCACATGGGGTGCATGTGTTTGCTGAATTTGGTTTGTGGGACAGAGTTTGATCGCCCAGAAGTGGTCATCTCCTGAGATGGATGAATCTTAGACAAGATTACTAATTTTGTCAACTATTCGATTCGGGTGTTTTCTATACCGTTCTGCTAAAAGTTGTCCAAGTTGGCCTCTCTGCTTGTTTAAACTTACACTTTTTGATTTTTCATCTCTGGTAGGGCAAAATGTCCCAACATCACCTGGGGAAATCCCTATAATTGACAAAATTTATCAACTACTTTACACTGGTTTCAGTGCTCGAAAGCGAGCCTCTGTGATCTTCTCAAGCATCCCAAACCTCAAATCACACCTGACCCCAGGTGCAACCTTCAATGCTGTCTCCACGTAAGGAGGACTGTATGGCATCATTTCTTAAACTTTCTGTCCGCTGGGTTCCCGGCACAAGCAACAAACTCATTCTGCAAACCCCCAGGGGGGAATTCCAGATCAGCCTGGAGCGTTTTGAACAGGTGCTTGGTCGCAGGGCAACGTTTGACCTCTACCTGATCGGCAAAACCACCCTGGAGCTTCCAGAGAAGAGCTTCCTCGGTCTGGTTGCCTGATCCCTGAAAAACAGAATCCCCTGACTGCAGAGGTCAGGGGATTTTTGTTGTTCTGAAATCCTAGAGGATGCGGAACTCCATCAGGTCCCGACCCAGTGTGATCGGTCCAGAATAGATTTCGCCCATGCCTGCCAGATAAGAGGCCTCGGCCTCTGGGGTTCTCTTTGGAGCAGGAATGTGATGGGTCAGCACCAGATGCTTCACCTGGGCTCTCGCAGCAATCTCTGCTGCCTCCAGTGTGGTGGTGTGGTATTTGGCCGGATTGGTCACCTGAATGGCAAGTTCAGGGTTCTGCTCTGCAATCTGGTCCAGCCAGGTCTTGTTGTACGCATCGTGCACCAGCAGGTCAGCATTCTGGCTGTGAAGGACCGTGTTCTCCACTGGACGGGTGTCTCCCGAGATCACCACAGACCTGCCTTTGTACTCAAATTTCATGCCAATGCAGGGCTTCACCGGACGGTGGTCCACCTCGAAAGCGGTGACCTTCACCCCATCCTGATCGTAAAGCACTCCATTGTCATGCTCGGTGAACTCGATCAGGGCACCGTCGGTGTCGGACTTGTTGTAACTCAGGCGCAGGCTGATGTCATAAGAGAGAGCATCATGGTACTTCTGGATGATCTCGCGGGTGTTGGTGGGACCATACACCTTCATGGCGTTCTTGCGGCCATCGATGATCCCCACATGGGTCCTCCAGCTGCTGATGAACAGATCAATGAACCCCCCGTTGTGGTCGTAATGGTGGTGGGTGAAAAACACATGCTCAATGCGCTGGGGCATGATGCCACTTTCGATCAGCTGCCGCACCACCTCACCGCCGGAATCCACCAGAAAGACCTTGCCTGCCACAATCACGGCAACAGAAGGCTTGGCGGCTCCTCTGTAGGCACGGGGGGTGCCCGTTCCAAGCAGGACCACAGAGAATTCCTCAGGATCGATGGGGCGGATGAAGTTCGGCTCGATGTATTCCTGATGATCCATGTCAACAATCATACAGGACTGGATTTGGGGTGGGTGGGAGGTGTCAGGACAGTGTTGTGTATCTTTAGTTCCCACACACATAAATCAAGTTCAGTTCGAAGTGTAAAAAGTGGAATTTCGAGAAAACAACCGGAATGCGTGGCAGGCGAACGCGTCTAGGACGCAACCAGCATTCCGGTGAAGTGTAATCAGGCGTGATCCAGTGCAAGTTTTCGGTGTCTCATTTTATTTTTCGATGAATTCAATCCACTGCTGAGATGACTCTGACCACTCTACCCACGATCTGGGCGATTCGGTCTGGACTGATGATGGTCATGCCGGGTTCGGTGAATTCCGGGTTGGTGCTGACCAGGAAGGTGTCTCGCAGTTTTTTGCATACGTAGCCATCATCTTCGATCCTGGCGACTACGACACTGCCATTTGTCCCAAGGTCGTTTCGGTTGACCAGCACGATGTCTCCATCAAAGATGGGTCTTCTGCCGCCTTCCATGCTGTTGCCCTGGACCAGGAAGCCGATGAGGTCCTTGCCCTGTGCAAATTCGGCTTCGACATAGACAGTCTGGTCGGTGGGGCTGCTTTGCAGGGGTCCGGCTCCCACGCGGCCAGGGATGTAAACAGGAACTTTTCTGACCTGATCTGAGAAGGCTGTTCCGGCACCTAGCGCGTCGGGTTCCAGGATGTAGAGGAGTTCGTGGAGTGGGGCGCGAACGGCATCTGAGAACGCTTTAAGGAAGTCCAGGCTGGGTTTGACCAGCACCCCTGTTGCGGTGGCCCTGCCTCTGAGGAGGGTGTACAGGGTGGGACGTGCCAGGCCGTGGTGAGCAGCCCACTCTTTCACGGTGGGGATGTTGTCTCGTCTCATGGCGTTGACCACGTAGGCTGTGAGGGGTCCCCTCAGATCTTTGAGCTGTTCGCGTTCAGCAGTTGTCTTCATATATAGCCTCCAGTGGCTCTGATGCGTAAATTCTACTTGACGTGTCTACACTTGTAGCATTAAAATTATACGTATGTAGACAAGGAGGTGATGTGACGTGCAACTGGGAGATCGGATACAAAGAAAGTTGGATGAGCTGGGCTGGTCAGCGGTCACGTTGGCCGAGAGGAGCGGTTTATCTCGTGCCACTGTGTATGCATTGCTCGGCAACACACGCGGAAAACGGATCAGTCTGGAGACTGCAACCAAGCTGAAAGAAGCTCTGGGTGCAAATTTTTTTGAGGACGGATGTCTACAAAAGGATACAGGGGAATTGATTTCTAATGCCTAGGTTCTCGGAGAAGCGCAAAAAACACCTTTTCACCTTGAAAGAATGCGCTGTCATGGCAGGGCGTCCTGAACCCACCATCAAAAACTGGATCAAAAAAGCCCGTGCTGCAGGAACCATTTACGAAGAAACAGCGATGGTCCCGAACGGTCACGGTGCCAGTAAAGTGGTGTTCTTTGACCCGGCCACCCTGGGCATCAAAGTCCCCTCCAGTTCTGCAGTGGATCAAAAATCAGGTGATCCGGTGCAGAAGAGCAGTGGATCACTGCAGAAGATCACCCGTGCTGCAGTTGATCATCTGCAAAATCCAGGCAGTGAGACGGCAAATTCTGGAGATGTCCAGCTTGGGGTGGGGTTTAGCACTGGATCATCCGAAATGATCCTCCGCAACCAGCCAGGGCAGCAGATCCAGATGAAAGACCTGGACATTGATGCCCATGTTGAGTACATCTATGTGACCCTGCAGCCCATCCTTCGAGAGCAGGACAAGCACGTCCGCCGTCGTCTGATCCTGAAACTGGCTGATGACCTGAGGGTGTCTGATCGCACTGTATATAACTGGGTGAAACTTCTTGAAGAATCCCAGAATGACATTGCTGCCATTGCCCGACAGAAGCGCAAGGACAAGGGTTACCAGCGGGTCATTGATGATCAGAAACGCTATGAGCTGCAAAACGTGTTCATCTCGAACACCGTGCACACCAGTGTCAGGACCATCTACAAAAACCTGCTGATGTTTGCTCCTGACCTTCTGGAGTATTCCACCAAAGGTGGAAAAACCAAAGTCATGAGCCTGCCTACCCTCATGCGGATCAAAAAGGAAATGCTGGATGATCCGATGCTCCGGCTGCTGTTCATGGATGCCACAGCACAGGATGAATACCTCAGGACCTACAACGGACGTGTGACCACCTTCAGCAGCAACCAGCTCTGGGAAATGGACATGACCCGCTGTGACATCCTGCTGTTCGACCCTGCAACCGGGAAGACGTTCCGGCCACGGGTCCACGCGATCATTGATGTTCATTCTGGCTGCATTGTCGGTCTGGACTTCTCTGAGTTGGAAGACTCTGACGCAACGATGGCCGCTCTGGTCCGTGGGCTGACCCAGAAATCTGACCCTGCGTACCCGTGGGGCACACCATCTGTTCTGTACTGTGACAACGGCAAGATCTACACCAGTGAGCGCCTGGCCCAGCTTTGCAGGTATGTGGGCGTCAAGATTGTGCACTCCAGAGCGTATGTGAGCCACACCCGTGGAGCCATTGAACGCTGGTTCGGTATTCTGCATGACTTTGAAACCACCCTGCCCGGTTACGTCGGTCCTGATGCTGTGGAACGGGACAATGAAGAACTTGAGAAGCTGACTGAGGCATCCAGAGAGTGGGTGAGCACCGGGAAAGATCCAGGGTACGGAAACCGCCTGATGACCTTTCTGGAGTATAAAAACCGGGTTCTGGCGTGGCTGATCGGCTTTTACCACAAGCAGCCGGTTCGTGGGGTGCCCCGCGATCAGCTGTTCATGCAAGAAGCAGCCCCTAAGTCCTTCAGGAAGTACAACGACCTGGAATTGCTGATTGCCAGTGGTTACCACACCGAACGCACGGTGACCCCAGATGGTGGGGTGCAACTGGACAACATTCTCTACAAGATCCCGGATGGGTCCCTGGCCCCGTACCGTGCGGTTGCCATCGGCACACGCCCGAAATACCAGAGCAGCAGGGCACTGGCAGGGTTCAACGGCATGCGGGTGACCATCGTGGAAAACCGCTATTACCTGGGTGACGACCAGATTGCCATTGTGAACCGCCAGAAGTCCGGCCACTTCGAGCTGATCGGCTTTGCTGTCCCAGCCCCCATGATCGCAGATTCTGCAGAGTCCCGTGAACTCAGGAAAGCGCAGAAACGTCAGTTGAAAGCCACGCTGGAACAGGCTCAGCAGCAGAAAGCTGCACGGGCACGTTCTGAATTCGTGGTGAGCAACCTGCAGGTCAGTGCCCTGAACATGCAGGATCAAGTTACCGATACCCTCCCAGCCCCGAAAGCTCAAGAGGTGCAGATTGACGTGATCGCCCCCAAAGAGCTTCCGGCCACGGACCCCATTCTGGCCCGTCTGAGAGGGAGCCGTCCCCAGAGCCTTGCTGACCTCAAGCGCGAACTTGAGGAGGAGCGTTGATGATGAAAATGTCCCTGGAAACCCTCGACAACGTGCATGAGTTCCTGAAAACCCGTGCCGTTGCCACCAGTTTACCTGCTGGATTCAAACAAACCAGCAATTTCGTGGCAATCGCCCGTGCCATTGCCAAGGCAGAGAAGATGCAGGCACCCCTGGCCCTGATCAGTGGATCGCACGGGGTGGGGAAGACCACCACCCTCCGCTGGTACTCGGAAAACTGGTCTGCCCTGATGTTCGAACTGGAGCCCAAAACCCAGCCGAAAGACATCCTGAGACGCATTTCCAGCCTGCTGAGCATCAACGCAGGACAGGGCTACCGCATGCAGACCAGCGTGCTGATCGACCAGCTGAAGGACAACCCCAGAATCATCATTCTGGACGAAGCCCAGCGTGCCGATTATGACAGCCTGGACCTGCTGAAATACCTTGCAGACTCCTCAGGCAGCACCTTTATATTGTCTGCTTCTCCCAGCATGGGCGAACGCATCAAGAAATGGCCGGACATCGACAGCCGTGTCTGGATCAAAAAGCGGGTGAACCCCATGGATGCCCAGGAACTGGTGGACCTGTACCTGGAAGACGGATGGCTGAAGGAAACCCTGCTGGAAATCCACAAGTGCACTGGAGGGGTGCACCGTGAAATCACTGCCCTGTTCCGCAACTGCGACCAGCTGCTGAACGGCACAGACCTCACCTACTCCAACCTGCTTCCAGCACACATTCGCGCCATCGTGAACGAGGAGATGTCATGACGAGACGCCGCCCTGGTGGTGAGAGCACCAAACGTCTGGCTGAGGTCACTCAGCCGGACGGGAAGTCTCTCAAGGTCCCTGCAGCGAAGGATGTGGGCACCTTCCTGTACGTCACAGAAGACGGCAAATGGCCCAAAGCCCCCACCACCTGCCTGCTGCTGGACATGCCCTACCTGCAGGTGGGCAGCACCATCTACATGGAAGAAATGCGGCCCGGCCACAACATGGGCACCCACCGCTTCATGGAAGTGATCGACACCCGCGTTTCTGTGGGTGTCTTTCCCGGCAAGTACGGACAGGTGAAAAGGCTCCTGTTGCTGATGGAACGCACCAGTGATGAGGCCATGGACGCCTTCACTGCAGACGACCTGGAGGATTTTCGATGAACGAGAATCCTTCTGCAAACTCTTTTGACCCCATGGATGAGGCGTGTCACCTGCTGATCAGCCCTGCAAAACGCCATGCCATCCAAACCGCAGTGAAGCAAGGCCGTGTGACAGCCAGAGATATCTACAGGGAATTCCCAGCATTCTCCAAGAAAACCACCTTTGAACTGATCCGGCGTTTGATCCGTGGTGGGGTCCTGAAGTACGGCCCGACCCTTCCTGGTGATGTAAAGGGACCCATTCAAACCTATGAAATTGCTGACTTGACTGCCATCAGAGAGCTGCACCAGTGGCTTTCTGAGCTTCTGGAGGACACCCATGGATAACCAGCTTCGAGCCCGAATCACCCGTCTGCTGGAGGTTCCTGAGCAGATTGATGCTGCCCGGAAAATTCTGGTGGCCCAGCGTGCGGAACTTCGCAAAGTGAAGCGCAAACTGGAGCACCGTGAGGCCGCCATTCGCCTTCAGGTTCCACCCAACATCACCAACAAGGAAATGCGGGACGCTTGGGTGCTGGTGACCTGTGAAGCCGATCAGGAGTGGAGCAAGTGCAAGGACCGGGAAGAACAGCTGCAGGTCACCATCGACAAGCACCTGGCCCAGGTGGAAGTTCTGGACCATGAGCGCAAGGCTCTGAAAGCTGCCCTGGAGCGAGAATATGCGGACATCATCGAGACTGCTCTGAATGACCGTGCCCTGGCAGAAGTGCTCTCCAGAAAGGGTGGCCTGGTCGGATGATGTTTGGCCCGAAAACCGTAGAGGAATTCCTGGCCCTGAATCCCTGGAAAGCTGTGGTGCTGACCGACTTCGTGGGTGCTTACCAGTGGAGATCCATGCTTGCTCCCACCAAGGAGAGGCATGAGTGGGGCAACATCCCTGTGGCCTATGGTCGCAGTCCAATCCAAGCTATCAATGCTCTCATGACCCTTCAGGTCGATGAAAAAGGAGAATTATGCGACTCCATCTGATGATCCCCTCTACCCCTTTTTCCTTCCGTCTGGCCCTTATTCGTAGAGTCCTCCGGCGTGCCTTGGATGTCACCATGTTTCCTGCCCGTGCGGTGGCCCACAAGATTGTGAAGCCCCTGCGACCCGTGCTGGTGGAACGTGAACTGCTGAACCGCATCCGCTGCAAGAACCTGATGCCCAACCAACTCCGTGACATGGCAGGCACCATGCGGAACCTTGGATATCTCCATCTGGCCCGGATGGTCGAGGATGAAGCGGACTGCAGGGAAGTGGCCCTAAAAGTGGAGTTCCACCACCGCAGGGCTGAACTTCGCCAGTTCGGGCAGGACCTGCTGGATGGAGGTGTCGAGCTGTGAGCACCAACCTGAATCAGTTCCTGATCGGTGTGATGGCCCCAGAGCGTTACATGACTTTTCACAGCACCATCCATACAGAACGTCCCAAAGCAGCTGAATCTTTCGCCCGTGACTTCTGGGGCGAGTTCGAGCACCCCAACACCATGATCTTGCTGGTGATCGACACAGAGACCGGACAGCACCAGACCTTCCATGTGGATTGCCCCGGTTACCGCTTCGATGCTTATGAAGTGGACAGCAGTCAGGCTGTCAAAGAGCTGGAGATGTGGGCTGTGTACCACCAGAAGCACATGCTGGACAGGGCTGAACTGATCAGTGTGCAAATGGACAGGGAGGATCTGGCATGGGACATGGGGCGAAAGATCCAGTCTGCCCGTGACCCCAAATCCATCGGTGTGCCACTGGCTCTGCTCCACAAGCTCAAAGACATTGCGACTGCCCAGCAGCATTCCGGTGGTTGGATGTGCATTGAAGATCACTTCTTCACCTTCGTCAAGTTCCAGCTTGACCAGCCCATCCCTGAAGTCTGGAAATCTCCTGTAAACCCGCACTGAGAAATCTTTTTTTGGCTTTGCGTGTCTACATGTGAAGACACGCAAAGCCAGGAGGGAACGACATCATGACCTGGAAAGACAAGCGAGACGACTACCAACCAGACGTGCCCCCCATGTCCCTGAAGCCCTTTAACCCTGGCAAGGCTGGAGAGATCAAGGCCACTGCCAGTGCAGCAGACCTGCTGAGCATGGCTGCCCAGTGCGAGGCCATTGGCTTTGATTGGCTGGGGCTCAGCAGTGCCTACCTGGACTGGAAGAAACACAAAGACATCGGGGAATTCCGGTGGCGTGCAAACACCGCTGGTGGCCCTGTTAGTGGTGTGGATCGTGCACCAGACACCCTCATCTACAAAGGACAGGAGTTCAGGCCAGAACTGATCCCCTCTGTTGTCACCATCCTGCCTCACGCCATCCGTGATGGAAGCCTGCAGAAATTCACAGATCTGCTGGTGACAAAGGAAATCTTTCGGGTGGAGTGCATTGCCCCGGATGCCATGAGTTACAGGCGGGTTCTGCGGTGCCACGCCCCGGGCAAGATTTTCACCCTCAAAGAAGACAAACCAGAGGACAAAAAGGAGGTCGCAAATGGATCAGGACCGGAAGCCCCCACTGTTTGAGGAACACCCCTACCTCTACTGCCTGTGGCACCTGGAGCACAACTACAGGACCTATCAGGCATTCCGGGAACTGGCAGACCGTTACCGCGAATTCAACCCCCACCGGACCCTCTCTGCAGACATGATCTGCCATGTGATCCGTTTCGAGCTGGGCATGAGGAATGAGGGGGATGCCTTTCACATCAGCAACAACCTGACCAGTTGGTACGCCCGTGTGTACCGCCTGGAGCACCCAGAAGCCAACTTTGGACTTCGCCCAGCCTGGATGAGTCAGCTCACAGATGACCAGTGGGATGAAGTTCGGGACCTTCTCAGACGCATGAAGGAGCAACATGAAACAGCTTAAACAGGACCCCACCAGCATGCAGCGGAAAGTCGTGGCTGTGATGGCCGTGAACATCATGCTGTGCAAAATCCAGAGTGCTTCCACCCATCCAGGGTTCTTCCATGAGCGGGGCTTACATGGTCAGGTGCTGGTGGACCACGCAGGTTTCTTTTGGTGGAACGACCCCAGGAAGGGCTTTGTGTTGCTGCTCCAGGCACCCAATTACAGTGTTGGCCCCACCAGTTTCCGGGGTTTGCTCCGCCTGGTCCAGGTGTACCTGCAGCACGATCAGGTGATCCCCAGGAAAAACTTCCCAGGTGCAGGTGACCTGGGTCTGGATCAGATGGAGTGGGAAGGCATTCTTTCAGCAGCCCAGGCTGCAGGGGTGGTGTCCGCATGACCCAGGCTGAGCCTAAACCCATCCACACCACAGCCCCATCTTCTGCCACCATCCAAGCCATCCGTGAACGCTGGGCCAGGGCCACCCCTGGCCCCTGGGGTTGGTTCGGTCACGTGAGCAGGACCAGCAAACATACAGCCATTCGCCTGTCCAGCAAAGCCAATGGCAACATCGTGATGGACTTCAAGCGGGTGGGCAAAACCAACGACGCTCAGCCCCGTTTTGGGAGGAATGACCTTCTGGTTGGGGCGAGAGAATTCGTGAAGTACGAGGTGGGCTATCGAGAACAGATCGATGCCATTGACCACCCAGACGCAAAGGCCATTGCTGCAGCCCCTGAGGACGTTCGGACCCTGCTGGAAGCCCTGGAAGTCTGCAGGAACGCTTTCCAGGCTCTCAAGCATGCTGAAGACCTGAAGCAATCCATCGTGCCTGCAGAGGCTTATGTGTCAGCACCAATAGCAGAGTTCTACGCCAGAAAAGCCATGCAGGAAGCCCTCTTTGTTCTGGGGCTGACAGGGGGTCAATCATGACAGCGACATCTGAAGTGAAAACCCCCATTGATTCCATCCGGGACCGCTGGAGCAAGGCCACCAGAGGACCCTGGCAGTGGTCCGGGTATGTCTCCAGAGACAGCCTGAAGCAGACAGACATCAACCTCACGACCACCTGGGGCGGTAGACGGGTCGTGATGATGTTCGAGCGGGTGGGCTTCAGGGATGCCCAGCCCTGGTTTCAGCCCCAGCCGGGTGATCTTGGAATGCAGCAAGGCAGGGACCTTGTGAAGCAAGATCCAGAGACCTCCAGCGGCCAGTTCTGGGGCATCAATCACCCGGACGCTGAGGCCATCGCTCACGCCCCGGAAGATGTGCGGATGCTCCTGCAGGAAGTGGACCGACTCAGGGCACAGGTGCCCAGCTGGACCCCCATTACCCAGAAACCTGCAGAGTCCGGCACCTATCTGGTGATCATGGCCGGATTCCCTGTGGTCCTCTTCTACAACGCTGAAGAAGACTTCTGGGATGACGATGAGCAGACCGATGCCCTGGTCACCCATTGGATGCCCATCCTCAGAACGCCGGAGGACGCATGACCAGCTTCAGTTTCAGTGAAGTCACCATCACCCTGGGTGGGGTCCAGATCCAGGCCATGCAGATCCACTATGCCCTGAGTGACAAACCTGTCCGTGGCGTCTACCGGGCGTCAGGTGAGATCCCAGTCCGGTCTATTGGTAAATCGCTGGACCTGGTGCTCTCCAGACAGGAGCCCTGCCCAGTGCCTCAGAGCAGGTTCGAGATCGCCCGAAAAGCCAAATTCATCCGGCGTGGAAACCGCTCCCGGAAACTACAGGTTTCCCGTGCCAGAAAGTGGGGATGGAGATGAACTGGGATGATTTTGATTCCCTTCCACCCCATCAGAAAGCTCTGCTTGCTGAAACTGTCCCTGAAGTCAAAGCTCTGGCCCGGCGAGAGGAAAGGCGTGAAATCCTCCTTGCCAAGATCAAACTCGCAAGCTTTGAGAAACCCAACATCCCTGCACACCTCACGGAAGGAAGGGCAACAGCTCAGAAAATTGCAGAGCTGGAGAGCCTTTACGAGTGGGTGGTTTCTGGGCATGACAGTTCAACCTGGAGGACCAAATGACACAGACCAAAGAGCGTGCTGGATGGACCAAACTGCACCAGCGTGGGCAGTTCCACTTTGTGCAGGGTTCCTGGACCCTGTGCGGCCTGGCAGCTGCCCGGTCAGACCTGGAACTGGTGAACACCATCAAAGAAGTCACCCAGAAATTTCAGTCTGGAGATGGCTTCTGTCCAAAGTGCCAGAGGGCCACTGAGAAGGCACAGAAGGGAGCGAAGTGAGATCTATAGCTTTTGAGGTGGTGGAAGAGGACCCTACCATCGAAGAGATCCAGTATTCCCAGAAGCTTTTGGCAGAGCAGGACCGGAGGTTTTACCACAGCGTGGTGAATGGCAATCCTCAGCCCCCGGCACCCCCCAAACCACCTCACCCCAGAAAAGCCCTCTTCCAGCGTCGCAAGAAACGCAACCAGAACAGGAGAAAGTGACCATGACCGGGACCCCTGAACCCCGAATTCCGATCATCCGCGTGGATTACCAGGCAGGTATCTTTTTCAACACCATGACCGGGGAGGTCCTGCAGGAGATCTCTGGTGCCATCATGCTGGAGTTCCAGAAGAACTGGGTGTTGTGGCCTGAGTGGACAGGACGGGCTTCCATGCCCATGTGCGTGGATGGCAGCGACACCACCAGGGGCAAGTGTGAGGACTGCAAGCTCAGGCAGTGGCACCTTGAAACCCCTCCACGCTGCAGTGAAGAACTGTCTGTGGTCCTGCAGACGGGCAACATGCTGGTGCTTCTGGTGGCCCGTCGCGGCATGTCCAGACCCCTGGAACAGTGGATTGAGATGCAGAACATCATGGGCAATCCCCTGCACGGCCAGGAACTCACCCTGAGGTTAATCAAAGATTACAGAAACCCCAACGCTGAGCTGCACAGAATTTCTGTGCTTCCAGGTCGGTTTCTGACCAGGGAAGAGTTAGAGGGGAATGTGAAGCTTCGAACTCAGGGAAACCCCTTAGACTCAGGTCTAAAATCCGTGCAGGAACAGGCTCCCAGCGAAGCGTAAAGACACCGTTACATTTAAGTGGAGATGTCCATTTGCTGAATTGAACCTTAGGCTAGGATGAAATCACCAGCACAGCTGGAATTCATGAAACCCCAAAGTTCAGTTCAGCATCTCCAGAAAGGGGCACAGCAAAATGGCCGGGCTGGAATGCAATGAATGTCTACAACCGACCCGCGTGATCGACAACGGGAAAACGGAAACAGACAAAGACGGACGGGTTTTGTACCGGAGATACCGCGTATGCACCAATCCCACATGTCCGAGATACAAAATCCGCAGGGAGTCCGTGGAAGTGTGGCTGCCCGACGAAACGACCACACCATTCGTGGTGTCGAATCGGGAATTGAACCTCGCAGACGAACCCGAAGAAGGTCCCTGGCAGATGTCTCTGTTTCCGAACTCCTCAGCAAAGCAGGAGCCCTCACCGACACCCCAGAGCCCCAAAGGGCCGCCCCCAAAGCGGAAATGACCGGATACCCCTTCCTTCTGGCGACAGCCCTCAGGAACAGCCAGTGGAAGATTTCTCAGGTGATTCTGACCAACACAATGGACTGCAAGAGCCCCGATCCTGACCGGACCCTGCAGGTTGCCAAGTGGACCATCCTGGAAAGAGATTTCCTCAGAATCCTGCACAACATGCAAGCACAGGACGTGACCAAAATCCGGGAATACCTCTGGTACGAAAAGAACAAATGGGATGCTGACACCCAGAAGCATGTGAGCGTCCAGCCGGACTGGGCGATGGCAGCTGCAGCATTTGAAGACCTCTGGGCATCCCTTAGAGCGTATGGCTGTCTGAAACGCATCCGGGACTGACTGAAACAGAATCCAGAACCACCCTCAGGGGTGGTTTTTTTGTGGCCTGCAGGAGCCAGAACCGCAAGTGGAGATGTCCAAGAACGGCTGAACAGAATTGCCTATCCTGAGAAAGACAAAGTATCCCGACCCCGAGAGCCAGACTCTCGGGGTTTTGCTTTTGGGAGGCAACATGTGACCGCCACAGACGAACAGGAACGGATTCGCGTCCTGGAAGAGAAGGTGCAGGAACTCCGGGAGTGGAGACTCGCCAAGGAACTGGCAGAGAAATACAACCGCGAAATGCGTCCCAAACGAAAAATCAACTGGAACACCGTCTTCACGGTGGGAGCCTACATCCTTCTGGCCCTGTCCCAGCTGCTGACAGGAAAAGGAAACTGACATGCTGAATGCCCTCAAAAACATCCTGATCGGCACGGCCCTCCGCCTGGCCGCCAACCTGCTGAAAGGACGCATCCAGAATACTGGGCTGTCTGAAGTGGACAAAAAGAACCTTTCGGACGCCATTGATGAGGTGGTCGAGGCTGTCACCCAGGGGTCCAAATGAGCAAGTCTCAAGCCATTGGTGGTGGCATCCTTGCCACCACTGCCCTGATCTCCGGGGTGTTTGCCATTTACGGTCCCAAAGCCAACTTCTGGTTTGAGGGTGCAAAGGCTTACCTGGGCGTCAGCAGGGTGCTGGAGTGCAAGGCTGGACAGCCATGCCCCAGCAACATGCAACGCTTTCGGTTTATCCTGGCTGCCATTCCCCTGGCCCACGAAGTCAGCATCAAAACCGGGGTGCCCATGAGCACCATGATCGCCCAGGCTGCCCTGGAAACCGGGTATGGCAGCAGCTATCTGGCAAAGCAGCATCACAACTATTTCGGGATCAAGTGCAATGGCACCTGGGCGAAATGTGTATCAAGATTTGACACAGAGTACGTGAACGGCCAGAAGACAGGCTGGACCAGCCAGTTTCGTTCCTACCCCAGTGCTGCAGGATCGTTTTACGATTACGCCACGTTCCTGAAGGTGAACCCCCGATATGCTGCTGCTTTCCAGCACCGCAAGGATGGGAAACGCTTTGCCAGTGAGGTCGCACGGGCAGGGTACGCCACTGATCCAGGGTATGCCAAAAAGCTGCACGGCATCATTGACGGTTTGCGCCTGGAAGCCCTGAATGTGCCCCCCAGCGAATGGAAGCTGGACCCTCTTTTCTGCAGCTCTTTTGACCGTAAAGCCAAGCTCTGCAAGGAGAAAAACTGATGTTTCGTCAAACCAGCCCCACCCATTTGAAGATCGGACGCGGCCTGATCCTCCATCTGATCTATCTGGCTGCAGCCAACAATGCCCTGTCTCCTGATGAGCCCACCACCATGAACAAAAACGTGCTGGTGATCGCCATGGAAGACCTGAAGACCCTCCCACGGGATGAGGACCTTCGTGCCAACCTGCGTTACCTGGAAGACAAAGGGTACGTGCAGGTCGAATGGACCCACGATGGCACTGGGGACTTCAAGTGGGTGAAGTTGCTGCCCTCTGGCACCGACCTGGTCGAGGGGAGCACCACCGATCCTGGCATCCTGTTCCAGAGACGACAATGACCTTGGAGGACCTGCAGGAGGATCTGAGTGCCCTGAAGGTCACCATGATGTCCAGTGTGAGCACCCTGGATGAGCGGACCCAGCAGATGCAGAAGACCCTGGAGATGGTGGCCCAGCGTCCCCAGCCGGGTGTACCCATGTGGGTGATTCTGGTGATGGCAGTGCCCAGCACCCTTTTGGCATTAGGGGTTTTGATCCTTGCTCTGGTACAGGTATTCAGCGGCTTGAAGTAGGTGACAACCCCAAGGCAACCCCACGCCAACCGTAAGCGGTTTAGCGTAAATGCCAGATCCTGGTATGCAAACTGAACTGCTTCACATCATTTCTATCCCCAGGCTATTCGATTCCACCCTGGTGCAAACCACCAAGGCTGGAGAACTGGCTTTGCTGGACATGCTCTGCCAGCTTCAGACCTTGCCTGATCCCTGTCCTGTTGCTCTGGCACGAATTGGTTGGCTCTTATTCCAACTGGACCGAAATGGCGAAGCCCGTGCCGTACTGGAAAAAACACCTGGGATGCTTGCTAAGGGTTACCTGGCACGTGTCCTGCTGGAATGCACTCCCACTGTGGCCCAGAAAGAAATGTTCCTGGAGTGGATGAAGAACGTTGTGCGGTCCGTGGACACTGGCCCGGACCTGGAGGGGTGCTGCCATCTGGATTTTGCCTGTGCCATCATGCTGACCACCCTCCAGCGACCCGAAGAGGCCGCCAAATACCTGACTTCTGCAGAGCACTATGCAGAGCTGACTGGACTGAACACCGTTCTGGCAAACGCCAAATTCCAGCAGGCCAGGGCTCTGTTCTTCCAGAACTCCTGGCACCAGGCAGCCCAGAAGTTCAGTCAGGCTGCAGGCATCAAGAATGCCAGTGCTTTTCTGACGGCAGCCAGTGAACGCATGTTGTTCTGGAGCCTGGTGCTGGGTGGCACAGCCGTCCCGGTGGATGCACCTGCGAACGTGAAAATGGCCCACGCTGCCCTCTGGGGTCAACAACTCCCAGGAGAGATCAGCAACCTTGAGATCCGGGACGTGGCGTGTGCGTGGGTTGCCTGCAGGAATCTGCTGGATTACTCAACAGCCAAATTCCCTGTTCACCGTGGCCCTCGCATTTTGAAAAACCAGAACACCCTGCTACAGGAACTTTTGAAGGTCGAACCCAACCCCACATCTCCCAACCCTGCCAGAGACAGGCTGGTGCTGCCCCTCAGACTGCTTGGATTGGCTTTGGTTGGGGACTCCAGAACTCTGGATGCAGCTCAGCAGTTGCAGGATCTGACCTTTGAAGAGGATGTGCTGAAGTGCATCAGGACCTTTGCTCTGATCCAGTCATCAGTCTGGTCCAGAACCATTCTTTTCTCTTCCCTGGACATCTCCGCCCTGCTGGAAACCTGGACTGTGTGCACGTTTGACCAGCGTTCCCTGCTTGAATTTTTCGTGGCGGAATTCTGCCCTTCTGTGCCCTTCATTTTGGAAGGACACCTGCACATCTCACCCCGCAAAGATAAACCTACAGCGGTGATGGGATCAGAAGGGGTTTTCCTCTCTGGAATGCCCATCACTTATCCTCTGGCTCCCCTCAAGCGATATCTGGCAGGACTACACACGACAAACGACATCAAGAAGCTTGAGGAGAACACCATCAAAACTGCATACCGCCTTCACTTTGAGGACCTTGCCAAACCTGTTCAGAAAAGGGTTTTCCAAGCAATTTCAGAGATGGTGGAGCTGTCAAATGTACGCTAACCTGTGGTATGGAAAAGTCCAAAAAATCCCTTCTTATCGGTTTCGTCGTTAGCGTCGGCCTTCTCGTCAGCTGTGCCCAGGTAGCCGCTGTTCCGGCTTCACCCTCTGGCACCAAAGTCACCCCTCTACAGTGGCCCTACGAACAGTGCAGCAAGTGCTGATTTTTTTTGCCCCTGCATCGTTACATTTTTAGTCACTTTTCCCCCTTGGCGTGAGCGAATCTGAAAATTTCGCTCACGCCAATAGGCTGTTTCCCTACCCATTTTGGGGATGGTTCCAAAAGAAACCGTGTTCTAGAATGGGTTTTCAAGGGTTCAAAAAAACTCCCACACATTCCAAGGACCGTCTGCGACAACTGACCTGGATATGGTGGGAGGAACCCGCTGGGAGTTCATATGAATAATACTATGTGTCTTTCGTTACAGGAAATCGTGCACACTAAACCCATTCCAGTGCAAACTTCTTTGCTTGACGCACTGGCACACATGCGTGTCACTCCAGCATTTGAGCAGTTGCCTGAAATGCCTCATGACCTGGCCGAAGAAGTCTTGCAGGCACTGGTGACGGTCTACAAGTTGGGGCTGCAGGATGGACCTCAGAGCCTAGGGTCTCTGGCTCAAGTGGAGATGTCCACTCCCGCAACGAATTTATAGGGGTACGATAAGCACAATTAGAACTGCGTTCCACACGCAAGGACCACCCGGACGGGTGGTCTTTTTCTTTGGGAGACAGATGGCTGAAAACAGCACACCAACCGGACTCCTCTCCAGAAAATGCAAAGTCTGCATGTCCCCCCTTCAGGAAGACATCGACATGATGCTGATTGGAGAGACCCGACATGAAGATGGCAACCCCTGGACTTACGGTGAAATCGTGGACTGGTGTCTGTACCGGGGTCTGGAACTCAGTGTGGCTTCCCTTTCCAGGCACAGGTCCAATCACCTGATGCCCAGTGTCCAGGCAAGCATTGAAGTCGAGAGGCAAATGGAAGCCATCAGTAAGGCAACCGGGAAAAAACTAAGCATCCACTCTGCTTTGATGAACAGCATTGTGATGAAGGTCCTCCGGCTCCTGGATGACACCGACCTGTCCCGCGATGACATTGCCCTGGACAAAGCCCTGAGGGTGGCAGTTCAGGCCAGCCGGGTTGCCATGAACCTGCAGAAAACCGAACACGAATTCAGCAAGGAAGCAGCCCAGGAAGTCAGCAAAGGACTCCGCTCCAGGGGCATCCCTGAAGATGTCATCAATCAAATTGAAGAAGAAGTGCTGGGGCTCAGGCGATGAGCAGGAAACCCCAGAAAACTTCCTTCTTTCTGCCTTACCAGCAAGACTGGCTGAAAGACACCAGCAGGCTCAAGATCGCAGAGAAGTCCCGGCGTGTTGGTTGGACTTACGTTCAGGCTTACGAGGACGTGCGGGACGCTGCCAAAGATGGTGGCATGGATGTCTATTTTTCCTCCGCTGACATCAGTGCAGCCAGAGAGTACATCCGGTATGTCGAGATGTGGTCCAGGGTCCTGCACATCGCAGCTGAAAGTCTGGGTGAGATCGTCTTTGACAGCGAAGATGACATCAAAGCCCTGTGCGTGGAATACTCCAACGGGCACCGCATTTATGCCCTCTCCAGCAACCCCAAAGGCTTCCGCTCCAAAGGTGGCAAGGTGGTGCTGGATGAGTTTGCTTTCCACGAGCAGCCAGACGAAATGTGGAAGGCCGCTTCTCCTGCCATCCTCTGGGGTTACCCCATCCGGGTTTTCTCTTCCCACAACGGCAAAGACAGCCGCTTCTACCGCATGGTGGAAGAAGCACGGGAAGGCAAAGGTGGCTGGTCCCTGCACACCTGCACCATCCAGAGGGCCATTGATGACGGCCTGGTCGAAAAGGTCAAGAAGCTGGACCGTCCGGCCACCGAAGAAGAGAAAGCCCAGTTCCTGCAGGAATGCCAGGACATTGCAGGAGACCCTGAAACCTTCGAGCAGGAGTTCATGTGTAACCCCCTGGACGGCAAAACCTCCTGGATCACCTACAGCATGATCCAGCTGTGTGAAGACAAAACCCTGCCCCTGCCCATCGTGATCAAAGGTGAAGACATCCACCACATTCCCCTGGACGAGTACACCCCTTACCTGAACATCCCACCCGGCACCTACTTCCTGGGCCAGGACGTGGGTCGCAAAAAAGACCTGACCGTCTACTGGCTGTTTGAGAAAATTGGCAACACCTACTTCACCCGGTACATCATTGAGCTGCACACCGTGAAGTACCGCTACCAGTTCAAGTGGCTGTCCTTCCTGCTGCCCCATGTGTTCCGTGCCTGCCTGGATGCAGGGGGAATCGGGTCTCAACTGGCAGAAGACGCCCAAGAGGACTTCGGGACCTTCAAGGTGGAAGCCGTCACCTTCAACAACACCATCAAAGAAGACATGGCAATCACCACCCTGAGGTCTTTTCAGGACCTGTCGATCCGGTTGCCTTCTTCTGAAGTGGTTCGCCGGGACATCACCAAAATCAAGAAAACCACCACCACAAGCGGCAATGCCCGTTTTGAGGGTGAACGAGACAAGGACGGACACGCGGACCGGTTCTGGGCCATGGCCCTGGGGCTCAGGGCAGCCAAGGGCTCCCAGATCTACTACCAGTCCAGCCGTCGCAAGAGCAGCCGGAGGTAAGCCATGAGCAAGAAACCCCAGATCATCACCTTTGACGAACCCAGCGTTCGCAGTTTCACCGAATGGACCCCTCCGATGGTCCGCCAGGCTCTGGCTGCCATGTTCATGGGCAATTGGTCCAGGGCAGGGCTCCTGATTGACGCCCTGCTGGGCTATGGCCGCATCCAATCGGTGCTGGGCGTCCGGTCCCGTGCCCTGCAAGCCCTTGATGTGGAGTTTGAAGGGGCAGGGAAAACGGTCCTCAAGCACCTGGAAGCGGACCTGTGGGGCTTCTTTCCAGAGGACACCCTGCAGGAGCTGCAGATCTACGGCTGGAGTGCTGGAGCCGTGCTGGTGGAATTCGAGTGGACCAGCAAGGATGGCCGCTGGATTCCAGTCATCAAGACCTGGCACCCATCCCTGCAGCGGTTCGATCCCCTGCTGAAACAGTGGTATGTCCGGCAACAGTCCGGAATTGAGATCCCAGTCCAGCCGGGTGATGGCAAGTGGGCACTCTTCAGTCCCGGTGGACGCCGGAGACCCTGGACCGGAGCCCTGGTGAGATCCCTGGCCCTTCCTTTCCTGGCAGCCCAGTTCAGCGTTTCAGACTGGAGCACCTTCAATGAGGTGCACGGGAACCCCATGCGGGTGGGCATCGGGGCCAGTTCCGCCCCTGAGCGGGACAGCATGGCCGATGACCTCTCTGCCCTGGCTGGGGACACCAGCATTGCCCTGCCCCCTGGGTATGACGTGAAACTTCTGGAGGCCACGGCCCGAAGTTGGAGCAGCTTCCAGGACCAGATCTCCTGGGCGAACATCGAGATTGCCATCACGGTGCTGGGCCAGAACCTCACCACAGAAGTCACCAGTGGGAGCTTTGCTGCTGCCCAGGTGCACAACCTGATCCGTGGGGACATCGTAGACGCGGACGGGGAGTACATGAGCACTTGGCTGCACCAGCAGGTCCTGCCCTGGTGGGTGATGTACAACTTTGGGGCAGGCACACCCGTGCCCTGGGCCAGATGGGACACCACCCCTCCAGCCGATGAAAAGACCGTGGCGGAAGCCCAGAAGACCAAGGCAGAGGCGATGGGAGCACTCGCAGATGCCGTAGGGAAACTCAGGGCTGCAGGGATGAACCCAGATGTGGATGCATTGCTGGAACAGGCAGGCATCCCTGTCACCCAGCCTGCTGTCGATCCGGCCACTCCAGATCCTGTCACAGAACCACCTGCCAAAGGGAAGGCCACGGGTCGTCTGATGGCCCTGATGGGCACAGAGCTGTCTCCAGTCCATCGAGGGCAACTCTACACGGATCACCTGATTGGACAGGCTTTAAAAGCCGCTGGAGAAGACACGGTGCTTGCCGTGCTCTCTGCCCTGGAGGACACCAGCGATTTTGGAGATTTCCAGACCCGATTAGGCATGATCGCAGCAGCCGCAAGACCGGGTGAGCACGCGGAGATTCTGGAAGCTGCACAACTGGCTGCCCATCTCGCCGGACGCCTGGCCGTGATCGAGGATGCCTGATGACCTGGGACCCTTTTGAGCAGGCACCCCATGACGCCATCAATTGGTTCAGGGACAGGGTTCCGGTCACCGTTTCGGAGTGGAGCACCCTGTCCCAGGATGCCAGACGCAAGGCTTTTTTCATCTCCGGGACCAGTCAGCTGGACCTGATCGGGGACGTGCACAAGAGCCTGCTGAAGGCACTTGAAGAAGGGAAGTCCTTTGCTGAGTGGAAAAAGGAAATGAAACCCAGGCTGGAAGCGGCCTGGAAAGCTTCTGGTCAGGGTCCCACCACCACGGCCCAGATCAACAATCGCATGGGGACCATCTTTCAAAACAACATTCAGTCTGCATATCAGGCCGGACGTTTCAGGCAGATGACCGACCCGGATGTCCTGAAAGAGCGTCCCATATGGGTGTTCGTTGCGATCAGGGATGACCGGACTTCAGACATCTGCAGGAGACTGAACGGCACGACCCTGCCCCATGATGATCCGTTCTGGATCAAAAATCATCCTCCGAGGCACCCCAGGTGCAGGTCCAGCATTCGTGCCATCCCTGCAGGAGATGCCCAGTTGAAAGCCGCCCCTGCTGGAGTGGAGGCCAGCCCTGGGTGGGGCACCATGCCGAAAGCGGGAGAATGGGCCAATGAGATTGGAAAGGGTGTGGCCCAGGGTGCTGCAGCAAGCACCTGGACCCCAGCCTGGAACGGCAATGCCCCAACTGCAGTCAAAGGGTATGGGTTGCCTGCCCAGTTGCCTGCCCGTCCGCTGCCCAGAAACCCTCAGGCTACACCAGCAACACGTCAAATAGTGTCGGACCCACTGGACACTGTGCTGATCTACAATCCTGAGATTGCCCCACTTCCTGCAGGGGTGACGGGTGAGGTCCTGCAGGAGACCCTGGAGAACCCAGCAGAGATCTGGCTGATGCCCATGCAGAGCAGCAAAGGGACGCTAGTCTACAGACAGCGGCACATCTCCAGCTACCAGGATGGGGACGAAACCCTGCTGGTGGTCGTGGAGAGCCATCGGGGAGTGGTGATCAGCATCCACGTCCTGCCAGAAGAAAAGGCTGGAGAAGTCAGGCAGGGCTTTTTGAGATTCTCCAATATTTCAGCTTAGTCTTTTAATATCATTATTCAATAGATCATCAACTTGTTTTTCTCGTTTCTTTGCGGCATCGTTTCCCGGTGCTCTTAAGTGGAATTTGTAGTATTCTTCTAAAAATGCGATTTGCTTAATACTTTCTGTCGATACAACTGCTAAAAGACTATCGATTTCGCCTATTCTTTCATTGATATAATTCTCTAGAAATCTTACATTAACTACATCGACTATAATGGGATTGTCCGTTTTGTTTGATCCATTCCAAAGTAATTTTGCTGTGTTGACCTCAGTAGCTATCATGGTGTCCAAGGTATCATCATAAGTTGCCCTAAACAAGTTTCCTTCCACAACTATAAGAGGAACGGATATAGTTGAAACAATGGGATAGGATTTTTCATTCCGAATTCTATCAAACAACTCTTTCCTCAACAAAGTGTTACCACAAACTGATTGCACTGAATTGTAAGAGTTATCTTTGCCACTGTTTGTCATGGATGTAATACCAAATCCTGTTGGGAATGTAAATAAACGAGAACGTTTAAAGTCATAAGTTTCCAGGCAGTTTCTTAAAGCTCTAGCCGCAAGAATATTGGCAGAGATATATCTAAAGTGGTAGCTCTCCGAGAATACATAATCTTCACTATCAAAAATAATCCAAGGTTTTTCGGAGATATTCTTACACTCTATAATGTATTCAAAGCAAACAGAAAATTCTTCTAGGAGAACTTTATTTGCAATTACATCAATCTCTCTTGCATTCCCATTATCACTAATATGTATCCCCTGTTGAGTAGCGAGGCCACATTTTTTTAATATTCGAGCTGTTTTAAATTCGAGTGGATAGCCTTGACTATTTATCCATGTATTAACTGAATCATGTACGGTTTTCTGCTCTCGAATTTTTTCCGACCTCTTTCCACCGATATCTTCATCCATGCACAAATTTTACCGGATTTACTGGTGGACGGACTAAATGGATATCTCCAAGAACATCCCCAAAAATTTCTGTACCCTGAGCATAGTTGTTCCATCCCAGACCACCCGCGAGGGTGGTTTTTTCGTTAGGAGACACATGCAAAGACGCACAGCCCTGTCGGTCATCCCAGTCGGAAACACCCCCCCGACTGAAATCCGCATGTTTGCCTATGGGGAAACGGACACCAACAAAGGACCTTTTTACCTCACCCCAGAGGGAGCCCAGCGGATTGTCAGCTACTGGCAGGAACAGGGCAATGATCTGAGTGCTGACTATGAACACGGCATGCTGCAAGCCATCCAGAACACCGGGACTGCTGTGCCCAGTGCTGCAGCGTTCCGCCTGGAAGCCCGTGAAGACGGTCTGTATGCCGTGGACATCCGCTGGACTGAAAAGGCTGCAGGGCACATCGAGGCTGGAGAATACCGCTACTTCTCGCCTCTGTTCCTGTTCGAGCCGGACACCCGTGAGATCACCACCTTCTACAACTTCGCCCTGGTGAACATCCCTGCCATCAAAAACCAGAGTCCATTGGTGGCCCTGTCCATGAGCATTTCAGACCTGCATTCCCTGATCGGGTCTGCCCTCCGCAAGCAGTTCACCAGCCGCCTGAGCATCACGGAAATCTTTACCGATTACGTGATTTTCGAGCTGTGGACCCAGGAGGACACCTGGAAGACCTTCCGGGTGGGCTACCACCTGGTCGGGGATCAGGTCGAGTTTGACGAAACCGCTGAAGAGGCACGCAAAGCGTACTTGCCTGTGCCAAACGGAGAAAACATGAAGAGAATCCTCACTGCCCTGTCCGCCCTGACCCCTGCCCTGGCAATGGGCCAGACCACCTTTGCCACAGAGGACGATGCCCTGAAAGGCATTGCTGCCCTGTCCGGCTTCGCGACCAAAGTCCAGGATCTCACCGGGGCTCCAACCCTGGAAGCTGGGCTGGGTGTGCTGTCCGCATGGCAGCAGAGCCATGAACGTGTGGGTGCCCTCTCTGCCCAGGTGGAATCCCTGCAGGCTGCAGAGAAAGCCCGCATCATCCACCAGGCCATCCATGTGGATCACAAGTTGTCCCCTGCCCAAAAGGAATGGGCAGAGAAGCAAAGCATGGAAGCCCTCAGTGCTTTCCTGGCAACTGCTCCAAAGATCGTGGGTGGCAACCACACCGACGAAGTGCAGCCCCACGGCAACCTGACGGTGGAGCAATTCATGGCCCTCAGTGGCCTGGAGAAAGCCGCCATCTATCAGGAAAACCCCGACAAGTACACCGAACTCGTTGCCCTCAGCAAACAAAGGAAGGCGTAATCCATGGCTAAAACCACCAAAGCACAACTCTTCATCGCTCAAGTCCTGGCCGACACCCTGTCTGCCACTTTCGCAGGACGCAAAGCCCTGTATGGCACTGGAGCCGTGGTGACCAACCCAGGTCTGTCCAGTGAGACGCTGGGCGAGAAGGTGCAGGTCCCTTACTTCAATAGCCTGGGTGAGTTCGAGACCCTGGCAAACGATGGGGACGCCCTGACCCCCGCACAGATCACCAGTGCTGCTGATGAGAGCACCGTGCAGCATGCAGGTAAGGCATTCGAGGTGACCAACTGGGCTCAGATGGCTGCTGTGGGTGACCCTTACCAGGAAGCTGCCAATCAGATGGCTGAAGGGGCTTACCGCACTTTCGACAAAGCCCTGATCACCGCTGCTTCCACCACCAGTCTGAGCCTGGACATCACGGGTCGGGCCACCAAGACCTGGCACTGGGATGCCTACGTGGACGCCAAACTCAAGTGGGGCGATGAACAGGAAAACATTGAGCTGATCGTCTGCCACAGCAAAGTCTATGGTGACATGCTCAAAGAGAAGGATGCCGATGGCCGCCCCCTGCTGGTCGATCCCAGAGACGGGAAACTGCCCCGTTACGGTGGCATCCCCGTGATGGTCTCTGACCGTTGCACCGTGAACGCCGGAGCCCCTAACACCTATGAATCCCTGGTGCTCAAAAAAGGTGCTTTGGCCCTCTGGTACAACGATGGCATCGGAGTAGAGACCGACAAGGACATTCTGGTGAACAGCATCGTGGCCGCTGTGCACGTTTACTTCGTGGCCCACCTGTACCGCCGTTGTGCAGGCGGAACCAAGCAGGGTGTTGTGAAGGTCGTGACCCAGTAATGGGCATTGGCACCCTCAGGCGTCATCGACTCCTAGCAGCTGCAGTGGCACTGGCAGCTGCTGACTCCGGCAAGACCCCGCTGGTCCAGGTGCCACCCGCTCCCACTGGCCTGGTGCCCCAGGACAAGAAGCTGCCCAACAACTTCACTGCACGGGGCATCCTGGCTGCTGCAGGGATCGAAACCTACAAGCAACTGGTGGCTTTTGCCGATGACGATCTGGCCCAGCTCTCTGGGCTGGACCAGGAAAAGCTACAGAAAGTACGAGCCTCACGGGACAAGTGGAAGGAAGAAAACCCTTCTGAGCCTGCAGGAGAACCAGAACAGGAACCTTCTGGCCTGCAGGAAACCCCTGAGCCCCAGGAGACTGAGCCTGCCCAGACCCCTGAGCCCGAAACCCAGACCCAGCAGTAACCCCACCCGGAAGGAGGTGCCCTGTGTACGTGAATCTTGCTGACCTCACAACTTACATGCAACCTGACGTGCTGCTCAGCAAGATTGACGATGAGGGCACCGGGGAACTGGACCTCACCCCCAGCACCCAGCAGGCTCCGAACCCGCAGTATGACCGGGTGATGCAGGCTCTGGAAGGAGCCTCTGAAGAAGCTGACAGCTACCTGGCTGTGCGTTACCCCCTGCCCCTGTCCTCCACTCCAAAGTCCCTGAAAGAAAAGGTTCTGAACATCGCCGTGTACAAGGTCTGGTCCCGCAAAGGGATTGCACCTGACAGTGCCGATGAACTGATCCGCACCAACTACACGGACGCCATCAAGTGGCTGGAGAAGATCAGCAAAGGTGAAGTGCTTCTGACGAGCATCACCCTGCCCGAAGAGTCCCCACAGGGCTCCACAGGCATGAGCGTGGTCACCCGTGAACGGAGGGGATGGTAGTGCCCATTCAGGGACTCGATCACCTTCAGCGGGAACTGAGACGCCTCAGCACCGGGCAACTGGAGAAACCCAGCAAGGTCATCGCTGAAGGCATGGTGACCAGCACAAAGAAGCGGTTTGGGGACCAGGTGGACCCGGACGGGAAACCCTGGAAGCCCCTTTCTCCTGTGACCATCAAAGCCCGACTGGGTGGGTCGAAAGCCTACACCAAAAAGGGACAGCTCCGCAAAGCTGCAGCCAGACGGGTTGCCAAGATGAAGATCCTGATTGTCAGTGCCCAGTTGATGAACTCCATCCAGTGGCGTGTGCGTGGTGGAGAAATCGCGTGGGGAACCAACGTGAAATACGCCCGACTGCACAACTTCGGAAGTGGCCCAGAGCACAAGTCCAACGTGCCTGCACGTCCGTTCATGGGCATCAATCAGGCAGACCAAGTGCTCATTGAGAAAACCGTCACCCGCTTCCTGGAGGGAACGCTGTGAAGCACATCGAACTCACCCGGCAGCACCTGGTCAACGGGCTGGTTGCTGCAGGGATCAACAAGGCAAACATCCTGCTGCAAACCCCTCTGGGAGAAACCATGTCTGGCACCACCGGGGCAAGCATCAGCACCGTCCTGGCACCCTTGGAGTATGTGAACAAAGCCACCAGGGGCAGCATCACCCATGGGCGGAAGGTCCTCTGGCAGGCCACCGTGCAATTCAACCTGGAGATCTTCTGCCATCAAGGGCTGAAGGCCACAGAGGAATTGCTTTCCAACTTCCTGATCTGGCTGTCCAGCCACAAGCTGAATGACCCTGAGACGGGTGAACCCATCACCTTCCAGGACCCCATGCAGATCAGCTGGGTGGAAGCGGACGGGACCCTGCTGAAAGCCAACCGGGTGGGGTTGATCCTGACCACCACAGCAAGCATCTACAACGACACAGAACTGATCGACATCACCGTGATCCTGCAACGCCGGATCGCTGGAGGGAACCCCAATGAGTGAGAACAAACCCCAAACCGAAAGCATTGAGGTGATCGCTGATCGCCTGCAGACTCCCAAATGGCAACTGGATGGCCTGCTGCTCCGCAAAGGCTGGGCGTTCGGGCATCCGATCACTGAAGCCCAATTCAAGAAGGAACTGAAGGCGTGGCTGACTGGCCCCACGGTCCCTGCCCAGAAAGGTGAGAAATAATGCTTCCAGGCGTCACAGTGGTCAAGCAAGACGGTGGTCTGGGTACCCTTCCAGCCACCGCAGACGGCAAGCGGGGCATTGTTGGGGTCTGCACCAGCGGCACCCCCAACCAGATTTACATTCTGGTCGATCAGGGTGCTGTGCCCGGTGTGCTGGGTCGTGGCCCTCTGGCAGACGCGGTGATCACCCAGCTGAGAAAAGCAGGTGGTGTGGTTTACGCTGTGCCTGCAGCTGCCACCGTAAACGGCTCCATCACTCCAGCTGTGGGCAACCCTTCCAGTCCTGAAGTCACCCTGGGCACCACGTCCACCGAAGCCCTGCAGGTCCAGGTGAAGGTCACCAAATCCGGTGCTCTGGGTGCAGGACAGTTCCAGTACACCCTGGACGGTGGGGACACCTGGAGTCGCAGCTACACCCTGGCTGCCTCTTTCGCCATTCCCGGACGTGGCCTGACCATCACCTTTGCCGCAGGAAGCTACACCGTAGGAGCCACCTACAAGTTCACCGTGACTGCCCCAACTGCTTCCATTGGAGATCTCCAGGCTGCCGCTCAGGTGCTGGTGGATTCCCCTTATCTGATGGAGTTCATTCACTTCGCCCAGCCAGGGGACAACTCCCTCTGGGCTGTGGCTGCAGCTGTGGTGGAAGATGCCTTCAACAAGCACAAGTACACCCACTCCTTGTGTGAAGCCCCTGGCCCTGGCAGCAACGTAGACACCTGGGTCACCACCCTGGCCGGGTACCGCTCCAGCTTCACCAGCAAGGACGTGTCCGTGGTTGCACCCTGGGCGGAAGTCGTGGACCCCAGCGGCCTGCAGATCGAAAGAAACTCTGCCAACTGGTACATGGGAAGGCTCTGCAGCATCAACATTGCAGACAACCCTGCCCACGTCGGTAAGGGTTCCATCACTGGCCTCAGCGTGGTCAGCCCCTTCACCACAGGCACCTACGGCAAAGCCAGTTCCTACAACAACGGCCACGCCCTGGCCCTCGACGAACTCGGTTATGTCGCACTGATGAAGCACCAGGGCAGGAACGGACTGTTCTTCGTGGAAGGCCGCACGATGGCCGACCCGTCCAGCGACTACAGCACCATCATGAACGTCCGCGTCATGAACAAAGTCATGACCCTGCAGCACCAGATCTGGCTGGACCAGGTGCAGGGCAAAGTGAATCCCCTGAACATCGAAGAGTCCCTGGCCTACATGCTTGCCACCAGCAACGCTGCTTTCGAGCTGATGGCCGCACGGGAAGAACTGGTCAAAGCCACCATCATCATCCCTCCAGGACAGGACATCCTCTCCACCCGTCAAATCATCGTGGAATTCAGGGTGGTGCCGTTCGCCTACTCCAAAGAAATCGTGCTGAAGGTGGGCTACGAGAACCCGCTGCTGACCGGTCAGTCGGCCTGAGGTAAAACATGGGAATCAAGCTGAACGGAAAATACTACGACTGGGGCGACATCTCCATCCACCTGCTGCACGGCATCATGCTGGACGGCTCGGAGATCAACTACGGGGATGAGATGCCCGTGTCCAGAAGTCAGGGTGCAGGTCGCGGCACCCGTGGTTACGGTCAGGGGCAGTACACCTCTGCAGGGGACGTGAGCATGCGTCGCGTGGAGTACAACCGCCTGCTGGAGAAAGCCAGAGAAGCCGGAGGCTTCTACCTGATCAAACCGTTTCCCATCACCATCTCTTACCGGGATGAAGAAGGGAACATCAAGACCGACGAACTCACCTTCTGCAAGTTCAAGAAGCGTGACTTCAAAGCCGCTGAGAAAGACGAAAACATTGATGTGAAGGTGGAATTTGAAATTCTCGGCCAGATCATCAATGACGGCGTTCCTGCATTCTGAGCCCTCTTTGCACCCTTAAGGAGCACACACCATGAACAAAAACCGCACCATCACCATCCAGATCAGCGATGACACCAACGACACCGTACAACGCTTCCGCTTCCGTGAACCCACCACCCCGGTGGTCGGAGCCTACTTCTCTGGTGCAGGCAAGAACATGCCCAAAGCCAGCCTGCAGCTTTGTGCTGACACTATCCTGCCTGAAGACAAAGACGCCTGGAATGCCGCTGTGGAAGAGAAACCCGGCTACGCTGCTCAGGCTGCAGGCCGCATCCTGGAAGACCTCGGTTACGGGGTGGAAGCAAAAAAGGTGACGATGGAATAAGTGCCTTCGAGCAGCGGGTGGTGCTGATCCGCTACTGGCTCCGGCAAGAACCGTCAGATGACTGGGAAGCCTTTCACCAGCAGTTCCGGCAAGCAGAGTGGATGGAGAGCCGTTTCTATGGAGAGCTGACCACCCTGCTCTCCAACAAGATCACCAAAGCAATGGGTTAAAGGCAGGAGAGTCCTGCCTTTTTCCTGTTCAGGAGAGACATGAGTGCATTTAACCTACAAGTCCTGATCAATCTGGTGGATCGCCTCTCAGGTCCCCTGCAGGAACCCATCAGACGGCTGCAGGAACTGGAGAACCACGCTGAACGTGTGGACCGCAGCATGCGGATGATGCAGACCGGAGCTGGAGTGATGGGAGCCGGGGTGGGTCTGGCTGCCCCGCTGATCTTCAGTGCAAACGAAGCCATCAAACTTGAGGACAAAATGGCAGAGGTCCGCAAGGTTTTTGATGAGCTGGAAAGCCCGAAAGCCTTCCGGGAAATGACCAATGACATCCGCGAAATGTCCAACGTGATCCCCATGGTTGCCACCGACCTGGCAGAGATCGGGTCTTTTGCTGCAGCCTCGAAGCTGGAGCCGTCCCGAAAAGGCATCATGACCATGATCGAAGACAGTGCCAAGATGGGGGTTGCCTTCGACATGACTGCAGAAGAGGCAGGCAGTGCCCTGGCAGGCATGAGGAACATCTTCCAGCTGACAGAGGATGGGGTGGTCCAGCTGGGTGACGCCATCAACTATCTGGGCAACAACACATCTGCCAGAGCCAGGGACATGGTGAACTTCATGTCCCGTGCTGGTGCGGTGGGCAAGCAGGCAGGTTTGACGGCCATGCAGACTGCAGCCCTGGGCAACGCCTTCCTGGCCCTCAAGACCCCTCCAGAAATTGCAGCCCGTGCCGTGTCTCAGGGTCTGATCCCCAGTCTCCAGACTGCGACCAGGCAGGGGACGAAATTTGCTGAAGCCGCTGCCATCATTGGTCTGACCGCTCAGGAGATCCAGGACAACATGAAAATAGACCCTCAGGGCACCATCCTGGACGTGCTGGAACGCATCAACAAGACCGACAACAAAATGCTGGTGCTCACAGACCTCTTCGGGGTGGGCTGGGCAGATGACATCGCCAAGCTCTCAGGATCTCTGGATGTGTACTACAAAGCCCTGGGACTGGTGTCAGACAAGCAAAAATACGCCGGGTCAATGGAGAAGGAATACCAGGGCAGGATCAACACCACCAGAACACAACTGCAACTCTTGTGGAACAGCACCGTGAACTTCGCTGGGGCAATGGGGGATGTGTACCTGCCCATGATCAGTGGGGCTGCAAAATGGATGGGCAAACTGGGCCAGGGTCTGCTGGACCTCACCGAGAAACACCCCTTTCTGGTCAGGCTCGTCATGTTCAGTGCCCTGGCAATCAGCCTGCTGACCCTTGCGATGGGTGGAACCATCCTCACCCTGGGGGTGTTCGGCTTCGCAATGGCAAACGCCAGTGCAGGACTGGTGATCCTCAAGGGGCACCTGGCCGCTGCCAAACTGCAAGTACTGGCCCTCAGAAACGCCCTGATCGCACGCATCACAGGGGGATTCATCCCATCCACTGCAGCTCAAATGGCCCTCTTTGGGGGAGCCACCAGCCTGAACCAGATTGCATTGATGGGACTGAAGCAGGCACTGCTGCAGGCCGCACGTTCCGCATGGGCGTTTACTGCCGCAATTCTGGCAAACCCGATCACATGGTGGGTCACCGGAATTCTGGCCGTGACAGGGGCTTTCGTATACATGTGGCAGACCAGCCACAAGGTCCGTGCTGCCCTCAAGGGAATCTTCAAACCCCTGGAGGAAGCGTGGGCTGGGGTTCGATTGGCCTGGGTGCAACTCATGACCGTTTTTTCCTCTGGCACCCCTGGGCTGGACTCCCAGGCCAAGGACCTCAGCAAGTGGGGCTCCTTCTGGAAAGACACCCTGGACAAGATCATTTACGGCGTGGTGTACGCCATGACCTTCATTGGCCTAGTCCTGGCAGATGTCGCTCTAGGTTTCGTGAACACCTGGGCAGGCATCTTGACCCTCACTGCAGGCATCATGAACATCCTCAAAGGCATCTTCACCGGGGACATGAACCTGATCAAACTGGGTCTGGAGCAGGCAGGGGACGGAATCACCACCATCTGGGACAACAACCTGCTGAAACCCATGGTGGATGCAGTGATGGACTGGGGTCCAGCCATCCTGGAAGGCGTAAAAGCCGCAATGGGAGAACTCTGGGACCTTGCTGGAGAGTGGCTGAACATCGGCAAGACCTGGATCAGCAACCTGTGGGATGGCATCAAGGGCAAGTGGGCTGACCTCAAACAAGGGGCTGCAAACCTCGGCTGGAACATCGTGGAAGGCATCACCGGAGGACTGGTGAAGAACCCCAACGCGAAGGCTGCAGCAGCAAATGCAGCCGATCAGGTCACCACCACCGTGCAGGACAAGTGGGACATCCACTCACCCAGCCGTGTGTTTGCTGGACTGGGCTCTTATGCGATGGATGGCCTCACCCTTGGTATCCAGAAGGGAACCCGGATGGCCCTCAATGCCACCCGGAAGATGACCGTCGGATTGCTGGGAGCTGCAGCCCTGACCCTGCCTGCTGTGAGCATGGCATCCAGCAAGGCTCCTGCAGCCGTGAAACAGCCCTCTGTAGCCCAGCAGTTGAACCCCACACAACAGGTCCTGCAGTCCGTCCAGAGCATCAGTGTCCCTGCACTGCCTGAAGTGGCTGAAATCACCAGCAAGAACCCTGTGCCAGATGTTGAGGAACAAATCACCAGCATGGCCCCTTCCACAACCCCCCTGGAGGTTCGTGAACCCAGGACCAACAACCAGAACAGCAAACAGGACCAGGCAACTGGTCAGGCCGCTGCAGGACTGGTCGTCACAGGCAACACCATTGTCTTTCAGATGCCTGAAGGGACCACCCAGGACCAGATGGCCGCGTTCTTTCAGTTCCTGCAGTCACTTCAGAAATGAGCAGTAATTCTCCCAGGCTTTTCCTCCAGGTGCATCTGACCGGGTGACTTCCAAGATTAAGGTTTTTCCAGCAGACTGAACATTCCAGGTGAACACGCCGAATTCCTTCTCGAATTCGGCATTCCCTTTGTTGATTGCATCGTTCAGCTTCTGTCCCATCCAATCAGTGCCGGGGCTGTTCTCAGGAAGAGCAAGACAGAGTATCGGCATTAAAGCTGCAGTGTAAACCAGACTGTAAACAGCACCATCGGAGAGGTTAGAGACCTTGAAACGGAAGCCTGTGACGGCTTTCTTGGCATTGACCACAGTGTAAAGCTGCACAGGATTCAAACTGTCATCTTTGGCCTTTACTTTCAGGGTGAGGCCATTGGTGCTCATGCCCTGGGATGTGTAGGTCTTCTGTTCAAATTTCATGACCCCTTTTGTTGCAGGAGCAGTCTTCAGATAAGTCACAATCTTGTTGAATTCAGCTGAACCTGCAAGGGCAGAACCAACCAGAAAGGGAATCACAATCATCCATTTGGGCATGAGAAGAGTCTAGTGGATATCTCCACAAAATGCCGTGCTGGTTTCGCTACCATGAATAAGACGAAGTTTAGCGACCCCGAGAGCGATCTCGGGGTTTTGCTTTTGGGAGACACACATGGGTGAATACCTGAAACCAGATGAGCAGGCTGTCAAGATCGGGGTCCACCTGGTGCCCGGTACAGTCACAGGCATTGAGGTGTCAGGTGAACTCCGCCTGGAGAAACAGAAAACGGATGGGAAGTCAGGCAGCACCAACCTGATCAAGGGTTACGAAGAAGCCACCATCCGAATCACCGTGGAACTCCTGGGTGGGGACGCTGAGATCAAAGCCCTGGAAAAGATCTTCAAGGGTTATTCCTCCAGTCTGGCTTCCAAAGGGGTCCGGGTGATCAATCGGCACCTCGATGCCAGAGGAGTGAAACGCCTGATCTTCAAGGGACTCACCACCCGCGATGACTATGCCAGAGGCAGCACCATTGCAGATCTTTCTTTCAGTGAGTATGACATGGAAGCCGCCAAGCTTGAAGAGAAAGACAAAGCAGCTGCAGGTGCTGGGACCGGATCGGGCAACAACGGGACTGGAGCGGACGGCAAAAGTGGCAACGATGGCAATGGAAGTGGAAGCAACTCTGGCACAGCAGAGAACCCCATCATCCAGCAAGCCATCAATGACGCCAAAACCGACCATAAAAACCTCAAACAGGACCCCTTGGGAACCATGTTCGGGTGGAAGAAATGAAGACCTTCGAGCTGTCTGAACCCTTCGCACTGGTGAACGGCAAGACCCTCACAAGCCTGCAGGTCACCAGCACCCTGGAGTTACCCTGGAGACAGGCCACCATTCAGTCTTCTGCACTGTCTGGCAAAGTCGAATGCACTGCAGGCTACAAGGGAAAAGGCAGCTGGACCCTCTTCGAGGGCACCGTGGACAGCCCGGAGTCTGACGTGCAGGAGTACGGTCAGGCACTTGCCCGTGGGCTTCCTGAGTGGCGAAAGGTCCTCAAGCCCCAGAGTTTCCAAGACCCGGACCTGCAGACGGTTTTGCAATTCATCACAGGTCAGTGTGGCGGCAAGCTGCAGAGTGCTCTGAAAGGTGCTCGAAGACGCCATTACAGTTACCGCCCTGGTGCTGCCTATCAGGTGCTGACCAAGGTCCTGCAGGACTGGGCCATCGACCATGTGCTGCTGGAGTTGGATGGAGGGACCCTCTACGCCGGACCAGAGCAGACCAGTCCACACGCCCAGACCGGAGTGCAAGCCGAATTGGTGCACGGACAGAACATCATTCTGCTGAAACGCACGTACGGCGGAGGGTTCACGGTGAAAACCCTGGGCATGCCGTGGCTCAGGGTGTCTCACCGTGTCCAGATTCAGCATCCTCTGTTCACCGGGAAAGCCAGAATCACCCGTCTGGACACCGAATTCAGCAAGAACACCCTGACAGAAATGACGGTGATGCCCGTATGAACTTCAAAGAAATCTTCCGCAACCTGATCAGTCAGCTTTACCCTGAGCTACCTGCAAGAACCCATGTGCCCCTCAGAGGCAAGGTGACTGCAGTCCACGGGGACGCTGGAGATGTCCAGCCCACCTCTGGCCCACGCCGTTACAGCGTGGACGTGCAGCCCATCCTGCCAGACGGCTCAAACGATCCAGAACGTGATGTGCTCCTGGACGTGTCCCTGCCCGTGCAGTGGGCAGGCCACAATCGGGGCATCTTCTGCCTGCCAGACATTGGGGCCGTCTGTCTGGTCGGGTTTGTTGACGGAAACGCCGCCTTTCCATACGTGCACAGCTTCCTGCCCGATGGATTCTATCTGCCCTCTGTATCACCCGGAGACTGCATCATCCTCTGGAGCGGAGGCGAAATCAAGCTGAAAGAAGGCAACCCTGGTCTGAGTATCACCATCTCAGGAATGGCAGAAATCACAGCCAACACTGTGCTGGTCAACAGTGGAGACATCCAGCTGGGAGGACCAGAGGGCAAGCAACTCGCATGCCTGGGAGATGTGGTGGTCAGTGGTCTCACCCCCATCGGGGTGATTGCCCCGCGTGAAACCATCCCCACCAACGGCAGCCAGACCGTGAGGGCAATATGATCCAGGATCTGCTGTGGGAAAACGGTGACATCGTGCTGGACAGCAGAGGACAGCCCGTGATGATCAGTGATGCAGATGTGGTGATCCAGGATTTGAAGGCCAGACTGCTCTGCCCCAAAGGGGCACACTGGGCTCATCCAGCTGCGGGCTTTGACCTTCTGCCTTACGTGCAGGGCAAACTCACCGATTTGACCATCCTGGAACTGGAACAGGAAATCGAGCTGGAATGCCAGAACGATGCCCGTGTCCGCACTGCTGACTGCCAGGTCACTGTGCTGGGTCCCGGACGCTTCCAGGTTCAGGTCACCGTGACCCTCACGGACCAGACCCTGCTGGAATTTGGTCTGATGATGGGAGCCCTGGCATGACCATCGACAAGGTGCAGTTTGCTGTGCCACTCCTGCAGGACCTGGTGGATCTGCTGCTGTCTGCCCTCCCAGAAACCAGCCCCATCCAAAATCAGGATGAGTTCAGCGTCTGGACGACTTACGTGGAACTGGCGGCCCAGACGGGACAGGATGCCCGTAAACTCATCTCTCTGCTGAGTCCTATGGGATATGTGCTGTATGCCACTGGAGCCTACCTGGACGAGCACGCTGCAGGTCTTGCCCTCTCCCGCATCCAGGAGAGAAGTGCAGAAGGTCTACTGGACGTGACGGTCAGTCAGCCAGTTCTGATCCCCGCAGGGCACATTGTTCAGACCCTGCCCGATGGTCAGGGCAACGTCCTGAAATACATCGTATCACAGGACACCACTTTGACTGTCCCAGGCGGTAAATTGCCTGTGGTTGCTGAAGAGACTGGAAGCAAGTACAACATCACTGTTGCCAACCGGGTGAAGACGCTGGTGACCGTGGTGTCTGGCGTGACTGGAGTGACCAACAGTGCAGACTGGCTCACCCAGCTGGGTGTGGACACCGAAACCGATGAGTCTTTGCGGACCAGGTGCCTGCTCAGGTGGCCTGCTCTCAGTAACGGGTCGATCAAAGACAAGTACATCCTGACTGCATTAAGCGTCCCAGGCATCACTAAAGTGCTGGTGAGGGACCAGCACCCGAACGGTCAGGGCAGTGTGGACGTGTATGTGGCCCCACCCACAGGCATGCCCACCAATGAGCAAAGACAGGAGGTCCGTGACGCCCTGGAGTACGTGCGTGCCCTGACCACCAATCTGAGGGTCCTGGCACCTGCACCTGTGTCCAGAGATGAAACGGTAACCATCTACCGGAACCCTGCAGACCCCCGAACAGCAGATGACTTTGAGGCCATCATCCTGGCAGTCCTGAACAGCCTGGGACCTGGGCAGACCTACTACCCCAGTGCCGTGGCAGACGCGATCTACGGCACCCCTAAGGACCCAAATATCTATGGTGTGGTGCTGCCCTCACTGGCCCCTGTGACCTGCACTGAAACGCAGATGATCGTGCCAGGGACCATCACGGTGGTCCTGGCATGATCACTGTCTATCCCCAGAATCCTGAGCTGGAAGCCCAGGTGAAAGCCTATCTTCTGAAGCTGCTGCCCCCTGAACGGTTGCCTGCAGCAGGAGGGATCATGGACCAGTTGGTGCGTCTCTTGGCCTATGGGCTCACCCAGCACCAGATCGCAGCTGTGGACATGGTGCTGTCCTGGTTCGCGCGGTTCAGTTCTCCTGCAGGACTGGACGCCATTGCTGCAAGCAAACGTCTGTCCAGGTTCACTGGGGAAAACAGCGACGCCCTGGTGTCCAGGGTGAACGGGGCATTTCCCTTCTGGGAACTGGCAGGCACCAAACCCGGAATGCTCCTGATGCTGCACCAGATGGGCTATGCAGGACCAGACGCCGTTCACCCGTGCCGGATCATCGAGCACTACGAGGACGAACCGGATGCATGGGCGGAGTTCAGTGTGATCCTCTACCCCGACAGAA